>JBHACZ010000085.1:0-24958 GCA_041854825.1 Porphyromonas sp.
AGACTTGGTAGTTTAGGATCTAGTTTGGTCGATGGTTAGTGTGCTAGGCATTCTGACTACACTTCGTCAATATCGTATCTCTCATCTACGCGCTGGCTACCTCCCGAGAATGGGATGGTAGCCAGCGCTGTTTTTGTATATAGTCCTGTCAGACTGTTTGCTGTGCCTGCATGACTGGTGGGATGATGTAGGGTTGGCGGGAATTGCGTACCTTTGAAGAGATTTAATTAGAGAGTATGCAGAGACGTACGTTGAATTTCGGCGGGCGATTGATCTCCCTAGAGCGAGCACTCGTGATGGGGATCGTCAATCTGACGCCTGACTCGTTCTATGCCGAGAGCCGTGTGCAGGGGCTTTCGGCTCTGCGCGCTCGCATCGAGAGCATTCGGAGCGAGGGCGGATCTATCGTCGATGTCGGAGCTTATAGTACACGCCTTGGCGCTGCGCCTGTATCTGCCCAGGAGGAGCGGGAGCGTCTTGCCCCAGCTCTGCGCCTGATGAGGGAGGAGTACCCAGACATGCCTGTGTCGGTAGATACCTTCCGTGCAGATATCGCACGCTGGGCAGTCGAGGAGTACGGCGTGGCGATGATCAATGATGTCTCGGGCGGAGAGCTAGATCCCGATATGTTTGCCACCATGGGCAAACTAGGTGTCCCCTATATCCTCATGCATATGCGTGGTACACCTGAGACGATGGCTTCGATGACGGAGTACGACGATCTCGTGCTAGATATTCTAGACTACTTCATAGAGCGCGTGGCGAGGCTGCGTGACCTTGGGGTGCTGGACATCGTCATTGATCCGGGCTTTGGCTTTAGCAAGACGCTGGAGCAGAATTACCAGCTGATGGCTCAGATGCCTAAGCTCAAGGAGGCGCTAGAGCTTCCTCTGCTCGTCGGGATCTCGCGCAAGAGCATGATCTATCGTGCGCTTGGCATTACGCCCGAGGAGAGTCTCAATGCCACAAGCATTCTCAATACCTATAGCCTCCTACATGGAGCAGATATCCTGCGGGTACACGATGTGCGTGCCGCCGTCGAGTGCGTGGAGCTGACCGAGCGTCTGCGCTCATATGAGACTGCCGAGGCACCTGTGCTGCATTATTATCGGGGTGACGCACCCTCTAGACTGATTTAGCCATGTGGTGGGTTCCATTGACGATCAAGGATGCCATCGACATCTTCCTTCTGGCTACATTCCTCTATGGATCATATTCGATTCTCAAGAGCTCGGGCAGTCGTGCCCTCTTCTCGGGGATCGTCCTATTTATCGTTGTCTGGATTGTCATCTCGCAGATACTAGAGATGAGCCTGATGGGAGCGCTCCTGGACAAGTTCGTCAGTGTGGGGTTCCTCATCATCGTGGTGATCTTCCAGGAGGAGATCAAGAAGTTCCTTGCGACGATCGGTTCGGCTGGTCCATGGCGGAGATTCCGCTTGCCTTTCGGGGAGAAGCGCACTGCTACGGATGAGATGCGTCCTTTCGTAGCTCCTATAGTGCTGGCGTGTATGAATATGTCGCGCAAGCGAACGGGCGCTCTGATCGTCGTGCAGAGGAATATGGATCTCACGGCGTGGATGCATGCAGGGGAACGCTTTACCGCGGATATCAATGCACGCCTCATCGAGAGCATCTTCTTCAAGAATAGCCCTCTACACGATGGAGCAATGGTTATCTCTGGCGGACATATCACAGCAGCGGGGGTTATCCTGCCTGTGGCGAATAACGCCGACCTCAATAAAGACCTTGGGCTAAGGCATCGTGCTGCTCTCGGACTCTCGCAGAAAACTGATGCCGTCATCGTCATCGTCAGCGAAGAGCGCGGGACGATCTCCGTGGCACATCTCGGAGAGGTGATCACGGGTATCACGATCGAGCAACTGCAGGAGATGCTTAGCCAGAAGTAAATCCCTGCCTTAGACTAAGGAGCAGGGCATAGTGTATCATAACATTAGACATCAAGACTACAATGACATTATCACGTAAATCTATAGCTGCCACGCTGGTGGCAACCTTCGTCTTAGCCTTCGGGCTGGTGAGCTGCAACGGCTCAAGTGCTGTCGGCTCTATCATGCAGGCAGCGGGTATCCCTGGAGAGGTGATGCTCGTCATGGACGGACCAGACTTCTCGTCTCAGGCTGCGCACGATATCGTCGATATACTGGAGCAGCCTGCTCCAGCTCTGCCACAGGAAGAGTCTTCGCTCTCGGTGACGAGTACCGTTGCCAAGGCTGGCTTCTCGTCCATTGCTCGCCGAGCGCGCAATATTATTATCGTCGAGATCGACCCTACGCGCTTCACCGAGTGCTCGATGCATGTGGCATATGATGAATGGGCTCAGGGACAGCTCGTCGTACGCTTACTATCGCCCGACCTAGATAAGGTGTCGGCGTTCGTGCGCGACAATGCCGAGGGCTTTGTCAATGTCATCGTGCGCCATGAACTGTATCGCCTTGCTCTAGCGACTAAGGACGTGCGCAGTCAGCGCGCTACGGAGTATGCCGACAGCCTGTTCGCGCTTCGGATTGATGTCCCTCGAGATGTACAGAATCATAAGTTCGGTTCCGACTTCCTATGGATGAGCAATGCCCAGATGCGCCAGCGCAAGGATCTACTCATCTACACCTTCCCCTATACGCACCCTCGTGACCTCGGGCTAGACCGTCTGGTGGAGGTGCGTGACTCGGTGCTGAGGGAGCATATCAAGGGAGAATTCGAGGGGACATACCCCATTACCTTCCGCAGTGGTCTGCTGACGCGTCAGATCCAGATACCTGGTCAGCCTACGCGCACCGAGGTGCGTGGACTGTGGGAGATGCATGGCGGGGCAATGATGGGCGGTCCGTTCGTCCAGCACGCCTATTATGATAAGGCACGTGGTCGTGTCGTCGTGGTCGAGGGCTTCGTCTATCGCCCCAACGAAGACAAGCTCACGCTTATCCGCACGATGGAGGCAAGCCTCTACAGCGCACGCCCTTCGGATCAGAAGGAGTTTGAGCCACGCACGATCCTCAGTGCCACCTATACCCGAGCTAAGTAAGACAATGAGTACAACCAACAAGATAAAGGTCGCCATCAGTCACGGCGATATCAATGGCATTAGCTATGAGATACTCCTAGGTACGTTCGCTGACGAACGTATCCTCGATCTCTTTACCCCGATCATCTATGGCTCGGGCAAGGCGGCGGCCTTCTGGCGCACGACGCTTGGTGTGGAGACGGCTCCATGGCATCAGATCCAGTCTCCTGAGGAGGCTCGTGAGGGTGTGGTCAATCTCATCGACTGCGCAGGAGCTGACGTGCGGGTAGAGCCAGGGCAGGCGACAGAGCATGCTGGGCAACTCGCTTTCGAAGCGCTAGAGCGTGCTACTGCCGATGTCAAGGCGCATCGTGCCGATCTGCTCGTGACAGCTCCGATCAATAAGAGCACGATGCCTCGTGACCTCTTCCCCTTCGCTGGGCATACGCAGTACTTAGAGGCTGTGGCAGGTCTAGAGGATACGCCTAGTCAGATGCTTCTCTGTGCGCGTGACTGCCGAGTGGCACTGACTACGGGACATATCCCCGTATCGGAGATTGCAGCTAGCATCAGTTCGGACTTGATCGTACGCAGGGTGAAGGCACTAGAGAAAGGGCTAATACGTGACTTCGGTATCGTCAAGCCTCGCATCGCTGTCCTAGGGCTTAATCCCCATGCTGGCGACCGTGGGCTCATCGGACGCGAGGAGCAGGAGGTCATCACCCCTGCCATCGAGACGCTACAGGGGGAGGGCTATGTGGTCTTCGGTCCCTATGCTGCTGATGGATTCTGGGCATCGGGTAGAGCGGATAGCTTCGATGCTATCTTGGCTATGTACCATGATCAAGGGCTAGCACCCTTCAAGACGCTCTATATGAACGAAGGGGTCAATACTACCCTCGGTCTCTCCATCGTCCGTACCTCTCCCGATCATGGCACGGGCTACGATATCGCAGGCAAGGGGCTTGCCTCGCCCGACTCGCTGAGAGCCGCGATCTACCTCGGGCTAGACATCGTCCGCGCTCGACGTAGCCATGACTACGCCACGCGCAATCCTCTGCGACGTGTCTACCACAATCGTGGACGAGACGATGAACGCATAGATCTATCCGAGGGCGAGAGCTACTAGTAATCGCCCCCTCTTCCCATCATCGTGCTGTAATATGTCTAGACGACTCAAGATATACAAGGCATCGGCAGGCGCAGGTAAGACCCATACCCTCACGTATGAGTACCTGCGCCTGGCGCTTGTCTCGGAGCGTGCTTTCGAGCATATCCAAGCGGTAACCTTTACGAACAAGGCTACCGAGGAAATGAAGGCACGCATTCTGCGGGAGCTACATCGCCTGGCTATGGATGTACATCGCTCGCCATTCGGGGACGAACTCATGGAGTCGCTTGCGCTCTCTGCGGAGAAGCTTAGTGAGCGTGCGGGGCGTGTGCTACGGCATATCTTGATGGACTACTCGCGCTTTAGGATTAGCACGATTGACTCATTCTTCCAGGAGGTCGTCAGAGCCTTCACCCGCGAACTGGGTTTACAGGGTAACTTTCGCCTCGAACTAGAGCATCAAGATGCTATCGAGGGGGCGATCTCCGCTCTGCTGACAGATATAGATGATCTAGAGGCATCGGATGACCGAGTGCGCTGGATCACAGACATCTCGCGCAGTCTCGTCCTCGAGGGCAAAAACTATGACCTAGCGCGACATCTCACCACTCTCGGTCAGGAGCTAAAGAGGGAGGAGGTCAAGAATCTCATCCTCAAGGGGGGCTTGCCCAGCCGAGAGGACATCAAGGCACTGCGCACAGCTCTCGAGGGCTTCATAGAGGCGGTCAAGGCTGAATGGGCACATCACTGCGAGCGCATCCTCAGCGAGTATGCACGCACGGGGCTGACGATATCTGACCTGAGCCGTGGGGCTAATGGCGCACTCAGTCTCTTCCTCAAGGGGGTAACGACCTCTACCCCCAATGCAGATCTCCTTGCCATCAAGCCTATCAGCGCATACCTAAGGTCAGCGCACGAGGACCTCGAGACGATCTTTGCCAAGGACAATAGGGCAGAGCGTATGCCTCTGGTTGAGCGCACACGCCTAGGCGAATATATAGCGGACTATGTTGACTTCATCGAGCGAATGCACTCGCATCTCTACTCAGCGATCTATGCGATCAAGGAGCTGGGCACCTATGGGCTCATCGCAGACATAGAGACCAAGGTCAAGGAGCTACAGCGTGGGGCGGGTACGCTTCTGCTCTCTGATACCCCGACGCTCATCCACAGCATTATCTCGGATGAGAATGGGGGAGCTTTCGTGTATGAGAAGATCGGCTCGAAGATCGAGCATCAGATGATCGACGAGTTTCAGGACACGAGCCGCATGCAGTATCTAGACTTCGTCCCTTTGCTCGAGGAGAGCCTTGCCTCGGGGCATGAGAATCTCATTGTCGGCGATGTCAAGCAGAGTATCTATCGCTGGCGTGGGTCGGATAGTAGCCTCCTCGGGAGCGAAGTGACACGCGAGTTCGGTGAGGAGGCAGACATACGTACACTCCAGCACAACTGGCGCTCTACGCCCGAGGTCATCCACTTCAATAACGCTATCTATCGCCATATCGCCACGACCCTCGCCACCGACTATCGCCGTCTCATCGAGCTAGAGTGTAGTGATCGTCCTGAGGAGGATCTCGTGCGCCTCTATCCGCTGGCGGATCAGATTGCAGATTACTACGCGGACGTGGAGCAATTCGTGCCAGAGGCAAAGCGGGAGAAGCATGGGGCGGTGCTTATTCATCGCTTTGAAGAGGAGGAGCTGGGAGATGAAGAGGACTCCGAGACAGATGTCGAGGAGGAAGCTGTCCCAGAGGTAGTGCTCACTGGTGAGCGACCCGATCCAGCCTCCATCGCCTACCAGCTCCCGATGACCATCCTTGACCTTCAGCGTCGAGGCTTTCGCCCGTGTGATATCGCTATCCTCGTACGTCGCAAGGGGGAGGCAAAGGCGGTCTCGACCATCCTACAGGAGGCAGAGCGATGGCTAACGCCTCAGGAGCGAGCGGACTATTCGCTAGAGTTTATCTCTGGTGAGGCACTAGAGGTCGGTAGTAGTCCCGTCGCCCGTATGCTGGTGGCTGGGTTAGCGTTCGTCGCTGCACCCTCGTCTCCCAAGGCACTCAATGACCTTCGCGCGCTCTATCGCCTGGTGACGCAGGGTGAGAACGAACTGACGGAGGAGATGGAGACCTATATGCGTACGCTCGGACGGCGTAGCCTGTACGAGACGACGGAGGCGCTCGTCGATCTATTCAGTCACACCTTGCGCGACGGCGATTATCCCTACGTGATCAAGCTCCTAGACATGGTGCTGGGCTTCCAGCAAGATCTCTCGGTCGATATCGCCGACTTCCTCGATCTATGGGGTAGTACGCGCGGTAAAGGTGCTACGCTCCAGGCCTCAAGCGACGAACGGCGCATTCAGCTCATGACGATCCACAAGTCCAAGGGGCTAGGCTTTCCCGCCGTCCTCGTGCCTTATCCTACATGGTCGCTGGAGCGTGATAATAAGCGAGTGACCAACTATCTCTGGTGCGACAATGTCCTGGAGGCTATTGACCCCGAGCTACGTGAGCGTGTCCCCATCATGCCCGTCGCCTATTCGTCGGGGCTGGTGAAGACATCCTTTGCTGGGGACTACCTACGTGAACGCATCTCGCTCGTCCTCGATGCGCTGAATATGCTCTATGTGACGACGACACGCGCCTCACATGAGCTACACCTATGGATGCCCGAGGCGGATCCGACCAGCGTCAAGAGGCGGTCAAAGCAGGAGAAGAACAACCATCTCGACTACACCGACATCCAGCGCCTTCTCTATGATACCCTCGGGCAGGTCGATACTGCGCTCTATCTAGACATCCCCTCGGGCGAGCCTGTGCCCAGCACATTGCCTTCCTTTACCCCTAGCAATGAGGCAAGCACGATCCCGCTTCTGATCAAGGAGCTGACGAGCGAACCGCTAGACGGACGCGTCGAGGTGCTACGCCGAGGGCTAGGGCATTTCGTCCACGATAGCCAGGTGACCTACGGGACAATCATGCACCGAGTATTCGGGCAGATCGAGACGGCAGACGAACTGGATGAAGCTCTCACCGAATGTCTACGCTCCGGTGAACTGTCTGCCGAGAGCTACCAGGAGGCTTTCGACCAACTGCGCAAGGCGCTTGACCGAGATGAGGTGCGCCCGTGGTTCGATGGCTCGGGGCAGGTGCTATGCGAGGCGCCGATCATCGGGGGAGGCTTGGACGACAGCCGTCGTCCCGATCGCATCGTTACCTATCCCGATGGGTCTGCTGTCGTTGTCGATTATAAGTTCGGTAAGGCGAAGGCAGATCACCGCACGCAGGTGGAGGAGTATATGCGTCTCATCAGCTCGATGGGTTATGCCCCTGTGCGTGGCTACCTTTGGTATTTCTCGGGTGGTGGCTCTATCGTCGAGGTGTCACCGACGCTCATCTAGAGGCCTCCTCTGGCTGTCCCCATCACGAGAGCAAAGCCAGCTGGCGATGAAGCTACCTGTGCTACCTTGCTAAAGCCTCCCCCTAGTGTCCCATAGATACTAGGGGGAGGCTTCGCTTAATGCATTGGGGTCGATGAGGGGGAGGGGAATGAGGCTATTGCCCGAGGGATTCTTCAGTTCACGTCGTGGTCTGTACAGTTCACGTCGTGGTCTGTATAATTCACGTCGTGAACTGTACAGACCACGACGTGAACTGAAAAAGTCTTCGGGCGATAGATGGATTTTGGCTCGGGGTGTGGGAGCATTTGCCCTGCCTCGGGGCAGGGGGATGAGATAGGGCGACAGGATACCATGGCGTAAGTCACGAGAGACTGCGTCGCTGTCGGGTCTCGGGATGCGGTCACGTACTTTAGTACGCTCCTCGCATCTTTACCTTTGGTGCCTTGTCTCTCATGACTTCTATAGCGATCATCCTCTGCAAATCTGAGAGAGAGGCTAGGCAACGACCTCAAATGAGCATCGTGGTCAGCCCACGACAGCCCGAGAGGCTGGTGCGCTGACCACGATGGATCTAGGAGAGGAAGCGGGGGGAGGCTACTTGTTGCAGCGAGAGAAGAAGTCGATGGCTTCGAGCTCTGCCTTGATCTTGGCTTCCTCTTCGTCGGTGATATTCATGAAAGGCTTACGGTTGGGACCGAGGTCGAGACCGATGAGCTTCATGATACGCTTGCCAGCGCAGATATTTCCGCGGTAGCGGGCGATGACGTTGATCACTGCCTGAGAGAAATTCTGCAGTTCGCGTGCCTTAGCGATGTCACCAGCCTTCCATGCTTCGATGATGCCGTTGAGGCATACAGCGTTGTAGTTGGTCGTGCCACCGATACCACCCTGTGCGCCACCCATGACGAGAGCAGAGAGGATGGTTTCGTCTTGCCCGTGGAGCATGTCATACTTGCCATCCTTGTAGAGCATGCACTGGTTGTACTCGTAGAGATGCTCGTAGGTGTACTTGATCCCAGCGAAATTGGGGATGCGTCCATCGACAGCCTTGAGGAGGTCGAGCATGGGGAGGTAAGCACCATTGAATACAGGGATGTGGTAGTAGTAGAAGGGGAGCGAGGGTGCAGCAGCTGCCATAGGCTCGATGTACTGCACGAGCTGCTCGATGCTACCGATCTTGGGGAATGGAGTAGCCATGGCGCCGATACCCCATGCGCCGATCTTCTCAGCGTGTGCCGCTAGGCGTGCGCTAGAGGTGAGTGAGGTACTGCCGACGTGTACGATGACCTTGAAGCCCTCGGGGGCCACCTCTACCCACTTCTCAGCTAGGAGCATGCGCTCCTCTTCGCTTAGCATGTAGCCTTCGCCCGACGAACCGTTGATGAAGACACCCTTGAGACCCGAGCGTACGAGCAGAGCGCAGTACGCTGGGATGGGGGCGAGGTTTACGTTGCCCTCAGCATCGAAGGGCGTGAATGGGGCATTGATAAGCCCGATGATCTTTTCCATCTGGATAAATTGGTATGAATATTGAGTTTCTGAATCTGTCATATAACGGGACTAATCCTTCATGTCGTCTGTGGTAGGACGGAGGAGTAGGAATTGTACGAGGACGACCACAGCTACGACACCCGCCATCATGGCGAAGTCACGCCCGAGGTTGCCTACGTCCTCGCTCTTGCCGAGTGCCTGAGTGATGTAGCCTCCAGCGATAACGCCCGCCATATTGATCACGCCGTAGGCGGTCGAGCGGTAGCGGGAGGAGAAGAATTGGCACACGATGGGCATGTTGTTCGTGTCGAAGAAGCCAATGCCGACGCCGAAGAGGAAGCATCCTCCTACGACGGTGAGGTACGAGTGACCGAAGCCAAGCAGTAGCAAGGCAGGTGCCATCATTCCTAGACCGATCATGCTGGTGAAGACGCGACCGCGGACATTGGCACGTACCCAGCGGTCGCTGATCGTACCACCGATGAAGACCCCGATGAAGCTAGAGATCGCCATCGTCGCCGTAGCGATGGGACCAGCGATGGTCATGTCGAGGTTGAGGTTCTGAGAGAAGAGGGTAGGGAGCCAGTTCTTCGTCGCCCAGCCTGGGAGGCTAATAGAGAGGAAGACGATCATCACGCCCCAGAAGGGGACGCTCGAGAATATCGTGCGGAAGGTCTGTGCCGTGTCACTGCTATTGCTTTTGCCCTCCTGGCGAGGCGCGCGCGTACGCTCTAGATGGGCGTCCGTCTCGTGCAGGAGCAGTGCCAACACGAGGGCATAGACTGCGCCGAATAGCCCGAAGTAGAAGAAGGTGTTTTGCCAGCTAAGCTCTTGGGAAAGCAGGGCACCGAAGCCCCCCAGCGCAGAGCCTACATACAGACCCGTCATGTGGACGCCGACAGCTAGCGAACGGCTACGCCCTGTGTGGTAGTCCGCGATCAGTGCTAGAGCCGCAGGGATGTACATGGCTTCGCTGAAGCCCATCACCATGCGGAGGGCATACAGCATCTTGAAGTCGTGTGTCAAGCCCATTAGCAGCGTCACGAGCGACCATACGAAGAGGCTACCCACGATGAGCCACTTACGATTCATGCGGTCAGCGATGAAGCCCGCGAAAGGGCTAGCTAATCCATAGATCCACATAAAGGCAGCCATCAAGGCGCCGAAGGTTTCTCCACTCTGTAGCTCTACGATGTCGAGGCTCATCGCCGCTTTCATCGTCGAGAGCATCTGTCGGTCCATATAGTTCAGCAGGGCTACTACCCAGAGTAGTCCCACCACGATCCATGGATAATGCTTACTTGTCTTCATCGATCTGTATAAATAATTTCTTGAACTAGGAGCAAATATAGCCATTCTCTCGTTTATAGGCAAAGCTCCGCCAATGGGTCGAGCCAGTCACTTCTGTGAGAACCGGAAGATGTCGTGCAGGATGTAATTGAGAGAATGGCTATCTTTGTCAGTAGATAAAAAGCTAGACGATACTCACAGTATGGACAAAGACAAGATCATTCTCGCCATTATATCAGGAGAAGACAAGCCCGGGCTTACGGCTTCGCTTACGTCTATCCTCGCGCATTACGACGCTTTCATCCTAGATATAGGGCAGGCAGATATTCACAACAATCTCAATCTCGGCATCCTCTTCCAGACTACGGAGGAGCGCTCGGGAGCTATTCTCAAGGATCTACTCTTCCGTAGCTATGAGCTAGGGGTGAAGATTCGCTTTACCCCCATTACGGAGGAAGAATATTCACGCTGGGTAAGTCTTCAAGGCAAGAACCGCTACATCATCACGATGGTAGCGCGCAAGATCACGGCGCAGATGATCGCTGGTGTATCCGAAGCCAGTGCACGCCAAGGGCTCAATATCGACGACATCAAGCGCCTGACGGGACGTATCTCCCTGGATCCCGACAAGAATGGTCCGCTTGCCAGTGTAGAGTTCTCTATGCGTGGCACACCTATGGATGTGTCAGCGCTTCAGAAGGAATTCGTAGAGCTGTCGGCACGGCACAGTGTGGATATTTCGTTCCAGCGGGAGAGTATGTATCGCCGTACGCGCAGGCTGATCTGCTTCGATATGGACTCTACGCTGATCCAGACCGAGGTGATCGACGAGCTGGCAGAGCGTGCTGGCGTAGGCGACCAAGTACGTGCGATCACGGAGGCGGCTATGCGTGGAGAGATAGATTTCACTGAGAGCTTCGCCCAGCGCGTAGCTCTGCTTCGTGGGCTTGACGTCTCGGTGATGCAGGACATCGCCGATAACCTCCCGATGACCGAGGGGGTGGAGCGCCTGATGAAGACGCTCAAGGTCGTAGGCTTCAAGATCGCTATCCTCTCGGGGGGCTTCACCTTCTTTGGGAACTACCTTAAGCAGAAGTTCGGCGTGGACTATGTCTATGCCAATGAGCTCGAGGTCGAGGATGGTAAGCTCACAGGTCGCTATATCGGAGATGTCGTCGATGGCAAGCGTAAGGCAGAGCTTCTTCGCTTGCTGGCGCAGGTCGAGGGCGTGGATCTACAGCAGACCGTGGCAGTAGGTGACGGAGCCAATGACCTGCCGATGCTCTCTATCGCTGGTCTCGGTATTGCTTTCCATGCCAAGCCCAAGGTTAAGAACGCCTCCAAACAGCACATCAGCACTGTGGGGCTGGATGGTCTGCTCTATTTCCTCGGTTACAAGGATTCACTTCTAGACATTTAACCCCGTAAACTCTATCCCTATGCTAAATCATGTCGTTCTATTCGCCTTCGATGGCTTCGAGAGTGCCGAGCATAAGGCATCACATCTGGCAGAGATCAAGGCTCAGCTAGAGGCTCTGCCCTCCTGCATCCCCGCACTGCACGATATGCGTGTAGTACTGAATGAGAACCCTGCAGAGTCCTATGATCTCATGCTCACAGCCGTGGTCGATAGCCTCGCCACACTGCCCGACTATGCCGGTCATCCCGAGCATGTGCGTGTCGTCGTAGACTATATTAAGCCCTACCTTCGTCAGAGGGCATGTGTAGACTTCTCAGAATAATCTGTAACTTTGCAGATACAATTTAAATAGAAAAGAATCAATGCGTATAACTAAACTCTATGTTCTAGCCATCGCCCTGCTCGTTAGTTTCGGCAGTGCTCGGGCGCAATTTTTCGAAGATGCCCGTTATCGTGCAGAGGCCGGTGTCACACTCTCTAGAGTAAGTAACTGGGGGGTAGGTTCAGACCTTCTCGGCTTCCGTGTCTCTGGTCTCGTCGAGCTACCTGTTAAGTATGCTCCCTTCTCTCTCGTCTCTGGTCTAACGCTCACCAATAAGGGTGAACGCTCGAGCTTCTATGGGACTGAGGGCGAAACTATTCGCACATCTCTCCTGTATCTTCAGCTTCCACTGGAGGCTACATTTAGCGTAATCTTCAATAAGGACAATCGTTTCGTGATCGGGACAGGTCCTTTCGTGGCATACGGTCTCACGGGTACTTCAAGTCGCCTCAGTACGCTCTTCAAGTCTACGGGCGAGCATGGCGCCCCTTTCCGTCGCTTCGAGGTCGGCTGGGGAGGTAATCTCTCATATGTGTATGACCGCTACTCTCTGAAGTTCGGTCTAGAGTACAGTCTTACGGACGTGATGAACCGTTCATCTGTCCTGGATGGCTCTTTAGCAGGTACTGCTGCTCACGGTCTAGTCTATTTCGTAGCAGGCTATCGCTTCTAGCATATAGGTTTGGCTGAGGCGCTTGTCGCCATATGTAGAATCCTTGCCATCTACAGTCTCCTTTGGGGCTGAGATGGCAAGGATTCTGCTATTAGAAATGGCTCGTAGCGAAAGTGCCGAATGCTCGTGCTGTGTCTTCCTGGGTCAATGTGGGGAATGTGGAAACCAAAGTTTGGTTTGTATAAACCAAAGCTTGGGATATGTAGACCAAAGCCTGGTCTATGTAAACCAAACTTTGGTCTAGAGATGAGGTATGGTGCATTGGGGATTTCTTTGGGCGTGTCGGGTGGATTTGGCTGTGGGTGCTGTGTGGATGCGGGAGAGGTAGTACCTTTGGGGCTATGAAAAGAATATTGGTAGTATTCATGGGCGTGGCTATTGGGCTGGGGCTGGCGATAGAGCAGGCCGTGGCGCAGACTAAGCCAGGGCTGCTGCAGGGCATTGATATGGAGCGCCTGCAGAGGCTGAGACCTGTGATGCCTTTTGATAGAGATGCGGGGTATGATTTGCTTGATTTGTGGTCATTGCCTGATACGACGACCCACGCCCCTAGTGCCTCCTGGAAGCGTATGCTGACGAATGCTGTCATAGGGCAGGAAATTAAGCTTTCGCCCCGCTGGACGCTTGGGCTCGATGGACTTATTCATATCCCTGCAGGGTCGAATGCTGTCGATGGTCAGTGGCTCGGCTACGAGGGAATACTGAGCTATAGCATTGCTTCGGGGCATCGGATAGTCCTGCGTAGCGCTAATAACTATACGCTGCGCTCGCATCAATGGATGACGCAGAATAATCTGCTCTACTTCTATGCACCCGAGCGGGCTGGGCAATTGGTGCTGTCTGCGGGTCGCACTTCGGGCGAGACCATTCACCTGTCTAATGAAGAGCTGTTCGCGGGGCAGTTTGTCGGGCGTCTCGGAAGCAATAGCCCGATCTACCACTACCTGCGTACCTATATGGCGGTGCGCAATCATATCTACCTCACTCCACGTCTTCGGATAAATGCCCTAGCACTCTATGAGCATCGTCGCCCGCAGGTTGATGGCTTTGCTCAGCATCGCGCTCTGGTCGGAGAGGTTGGTTTATATTATGACTTTGCTCGTATAGCTCCGCGGGCAGCGCGATTCGCCACCCCGATTCAGACGCCAAATGGATATTATGCCCCAGAGCTTGGGCTGATGTATCGTGCGGGGGTTGATCTAGGCGGTGATGTGCAGAGACCTTTTAGCCGGTATCAGCTCCTAGAGGGAAGTCTGCGCTCTGCCTATGCGTGGGACGATGCCAATAAGATCTATTGGGGGCTGACGGCAGGGACGTTCCTAGAGCGTGGACGTGTGATGGATGCTGACGAACGATATCTCCCATCGGATGGAGCGATAGGGCGTACACTCCTTCTGGGGCAATGGGCAACGCACTGCTATGTCCCTGTGGGAAAGCATTGGCTGTGGGGAAGTGTGGACTATAGCGCCAGACGCCTTGCGCTAACCCGATGGATCGGGCAAGACTTGCTTGATGAAGGCATTCATGTGCGGGGACTGTGGGGAGCATCTGACAAGCGCTGGTACGAGGTGGGCTACTCGATCGGCTCGGGTGAGTTGCTTCGGCTCGGAGTCTTCGCTGGTAGCGACCTGCGTGGACAGATGCAGTGGCAGATAAAGCTTACTGCACCTATCCTCCTGCTGACGAGTACTGCCAGCACGCGCTATTAGCTTTTCTCCCTCTCAGAGGATTTGTGTACTTTTGCGGTAGTGTAATTGGAGATATGAGATGCCTCGGCAGTGCTTGCTGGGTAGTCTCGTGTCTCGATGCTTTGTGTTAAGACAATAGAATTATGAATTGGAAGAGATTTAGCCTAGTGAATAACGTCCTCGGATGGGGTGTATTCCTCATTTCGGCAGTCGTTTATTTGCTGACGATCGAGCCAACTGCCAGCCTGTGGGACTGCGCGGAGTTCATCGCCTGTGACTATCGCCTAGAAGTAGGGCACCCACCTGGTGCACCATTCTACATGCTGGTGTATAATGTCATGACGCATCTTGCTCCCGACGCTACGCAGGCAGCGCTCTATGCCAATGCGACGAGTGCGGTGATCAGTGCGCTGACGATCCTTTTCCTATTCTGGACGCTGACGCATATCCTGCGTAGGCTGGTAGTGCCAGAGTTTCGTCGCCCTGGAGGCTCGGCTCGACTAGAGCCCGTGTCTCTGACTATGGGGCAGTCTATTGCGATCTTCGGAGCTGCCGTGGTCGGCTCGTTGGTCTATACATTCAGCGATACGTTTTGGTTCTCGGCAGTAGAGGCTGAGGTGTATGCCTTCAGCTCGCTCTTCACGGCTGTGGTCTTCTGGTTGATGTTCCAGTGGGATGAGCGCAGTGAGCGTCTCGGGGCTGATCGCTGGATCGTCCTCATCGCCTATCTCATGGGGCTTAGCATCGGAGTACACTTGCTGAATCTCCTTTGCCTCCCTGCCATGGCGCTTATATATTACTATCGCAAGAGTAGCTTGCCTACGCTGCGCGGTAGCCTGTACGCCCTAATGCTCTCGTTCGTACTCATCGCTGTGATGATGTATGGTATTGTGCAGGGCGTGCCCAAGATGGCAGGACGCTTTGACCTCCTGTTTGTCAATACGCTTGGTTTTGGCTTCAATACTGGTCTGTACTTTTATCTTGCTCTGACGCTCCTTACTCTAGGCTGGTCTGTCTATGAGGCACACAGCGCTGTGCAGCGTGGTGATGCGGGTGTAGGTAAGCGTCTACAGATAGCGCTGATCGCCAGCGTGGGGCTGATGGGTATTCCTTTCTTAGGGGATGGCTTCGTCCTGGGGCTAATCCTCTTGGCAGGTATTGCTACGGGGCTATATTATTTCCGTGCACGGATCAATGTACGCTTCGTGCATGTGATGCAGATGAGCTTGCTCGCCATCGCCATTGGCTTCTCTTCGTATGGGGTAATCCTCGTGCGTGCCATTGCCGATACGCCGATGAATGAGAATGCTCCTGCCAATGCTTTCTCTCTGCGCTACTACCTCGCCCGCGAGCAGTATGGCTCTGCTCCTTTGATCTATGGACCAAGCTTCACTGCTCAGCCCATTGGAATCGAGGATGGTAAGGAGGTCATGGGCAAAGCTCCTAAGGCTTCACCCAATGATCCCGACCGCTATACCAAGCTCTATGATCAGCCCGAGTATCAGTACAACGATGCTGACAAGATGCTCTTCCCTCGTGTCTACAGTCGTGCACATGCTCAGTCATACAATGGCTGGATGGGTCGTCGTAGCGATGACATGACTCCTCCGAGTTTCGTAGATAATCTCTATTACTTCTTCAATTATCAGGTCAATTATATGTACTGGCGATACTTCATGTGGAACTTCGTCGGACGACAGAATGACCTGCCTGGGCAAGGCGAACTCATGAAGGGTAATGCCATTACTGGTATCTCCTTCATCGACGAACTGCTCGTCGGCCCTCAAGATGCCATGCCCGATGCTTTGACCTCGAACAAGGGTCGCAATGTCTATTATGCCCTGCCGCTCCTGCTCGGTCTTCTCGGGATGTATTACCAAGTCTCTCGCGGAGAGAAGAAGGTTGTCTCTCGTGATGGTAAGACGGCGATTCCCGTCGGGCATCAGAGCTTCTGGATCGTATTCTTCCTCTTCTTCATGACGGGGCTGGCGATCGTGCTCTATCTCAATCAGACTCCGGGGCAACCTCGTGAGCGAGACTATGCTTATGCTGGTTCGTTCTATGCCTTCGCTATATGGATCGGTATCGGGGTAATCGGTCTCTGGCGTCTGATCTCCCGTGCCAAGCTCTCAGAGACGACGACGGCTGTCGTGTCTGTGGCACTGGCTCTACTTATCCCTCTGCAGATGATGTCGCAGAACTGGGATGATCACGATCGCTCGGGGCGTACCATCGCCCGCGATATGGGGATCAACTATCTCGAGAGTGTGGAGCCAAATGCCATCCTCTTCTGCTATGGCGACAACGATACCTTCCCGCTCTGGTATATCCAGGATGTAGAAGGCGTGCGCACCGATGTACGCACAGTCAATCTAAGCTATCTCGGTGGAGACTGGTACATTGACCAGATGCGCCGTCGTACCTATGAGGGTGCACCACTTCCTATGCGTCATATGTCGCCCGAGTTCTATTACTTCCATGAGGCAGTATATATAGATCAGAAGGGCGAGCGGATGGATGTCGATCGTGCTCTGTCTGCTCTGCCAGAGCAGGCGAAGGCGAAGGACGCTGTCCTGCCATCAGGAAGCCTCTTCCTCCCCGTCGATAGTGCTAGCGTAGCGAGCCGTCTGACAGATCCAGACCTGCAGGGACGCGTACTTACAGAGCTGCCTATGACGCTCCAGCGCCGTGTCGTAGACCGAGGCACTGCTACCGTACTGGACTTCATCTCTGCTAATGGCTGGGAGCGTCCTGTCTACTGGACCAGCACTTCGCCTCGTGATGTCTTCGCAGAGCTAAGCAATCACCAGCTCCTAACGGGTATGGCGTATCAGCTGCTGCCCGTAGATCTGGGCGAAACTCTCGGAGCGGACAGTACGGTGGTACGTTCTGCTCACAGCCGTGTGCGTGTGGAGCAGATGTACGATGCGGTGATGAATAAGTTCCGCTGGGGCGGTGCAGACAATCCCAATGTCTACTTCGACGAGACCGCGCGTAATATGATGAATGGTGTGCGCAGTGTGGTCTTCCCATCGCTGGCGAATGCCCTAATGGATCAGGGCGACATGACGCGTGCTCGTGCAGTCCTGGCGAAAGCTCTAGAGTCTATTCGTCCCGAGGTGGTGCCTTACGACTATTACAGTCTACGTCTCGTGCAGTCTCTGTATCGTGCAGAGATGACGGCAGAGGCTGATCACATAGCACTCGATATCGTCGGTAGCTCGGTACGTAGCATCGAGTGGATGCTACGCCTTAGTGAAAGCAAGCTCCGCCGTGTGATGGCAGAGGGCGAACTATACAATCAGTTCGACACCGCCATCATGGCTTATCAGATCTCGACCAAGGCTGGCAGTAAGGCACTGGCAGGTTATGAGTCGAAGCTTCTAGAGTACAACCGAATGCTCGGCGGACAAAACTAACCCGCGGACGTGCCTAATGGCTTAGGCAATCCATTCTGATGATTGATCATTTCCTTAGCAGGGTGCCGATGCTTTATCGCGCCCTCTTCCCAGGAGCGCGCTGGCGCATCCCTGCGCTCGATGGACAGAGCGTATATCTCACATTCGATGATGGACCAGTGCCCGAGGTAACGCCTTGGGTGCTGGACCTCCTCGACGAATACGGAGTGAAGGCGACCTTCTTCTGTGTCGGGGACAATGTCCGCAAGTACCCAGAGCTATTCGCCGAGATCCTGCGCCGTGGGCATCGGGTAGGCAATCATACCTACCACCACATCAAGGGGCTGGAGACATCCACCCGAGCTTATATGCACGATGTCCACGAGGCGCATCGGCTTATTCACTCCCGTTACTTTCGTCCGCCCTATGGACATCTACGTTTCCCGCAGACTCGGGAGCTAAGTCATAGCTTCGAGATCGTAATGTGGGACGTGCTGACGCGTGACTACAACCCGCGTCTCTCTCCCGAGCGTGTGCTGAGCAATGTTACTCGCTTCGTGCGCAATGGCTCGATCATCGTATTCCATGACTCGATCAAGGCAGAGCGCAATCTACGGGCTGTGCTCCCTCGAGCTGTCGAATGGCTTCGATCCGGGGGATACGAATTTCGCCGTATCGGCGATGCTCCCTAGCAATACAACAAACAGTAATATTTCCTCCAAAACCTAACCAAACTATTAGTCAATTAGACAAGATGAAGATGAACAATAACCTCATCCTCCTGCAGGACATCCTCAGCGATGTCGTCCGAGAGGATCTCGGCTTAGAGTCGAGCAAGCGTATTGAGGCGATCCGAACGCTCGTCAGTCAAGACGGAGGGTGCGAGCTTCCCGTCGAGAAGCTAGAGCAGGCTATCTCTGCTCTCTCTGACAAAGAACTCCTCTGGGTAGCTCAAGCATTCAATCAGTCCCTCAATCTCATCAACACTGCCGAGCAGCTGAGCGACATCGAGCGCGAAGTCATCGATCTCAATCCCATCCGCTTCACTGCGCTCAGCCGTGAGCTACGTGAGAAGGGTGCTACGCGTGAGCAGATCATCTCTGCCCTCGAGCAGCTCTCGATAGACCTCGTGCTGACGGCTCACCCTACGGAGATCAACCGACGCTCGCTCATCAACAACCTAAACGAGACGAGCGACTGTCTCCTAGAGCTTAACCGTAGCGATGTCCCCGACTACCGTCGTGCTCAGCTGATGCGTCGCCTGCGCCAGCTCGTGGTGCAGTACTGGCACACGGACGAGATTCGCAAGCGCCGTCCTACCCCTGTCGAGGAAGCGAAGTGGGGCAATGACGTGATCGAGTCTAGCCTGTGGATCGCTGTCCCTGCTTTCATTCGCGAACTCAATGTACAGCTCGAGGAGGAACTAGGGGGCTATACTCTGCCCCTAGACGCTCGTCCCATACAGTTCTCCGCCTGGATGGGTGGCGACCGTGACGGCAATCCTAATGTGACGGCAGAGGTGACGCGCGAAGTCCTGCTACAAAACCGCCACCGTGCTGCCAAGCTTTTCCTCGCAGATATCGAGGTGCTCGTCAAGGAACTCTCAATGAGTGCCTGCACCGCAGAGGTGCGCGCCCTCCCAGGTGCCGAAGGAGCACAAGAACCTTACCGCGAGGTGATGAAGGTA
Source organism: Porphyromonas sp. (assembly GCA_041854825.1). Classification (GTDB taxonomy): domain Bacteria; phylum Bacteroidota; class Bacteroidia; order Bacteroidales; family Porphyromonadaceae; genus Porphyromonas. The sequence goes on from JBHACZ010000085.1 coordinate 19,508, forward strand.
CTTCGCTCACGTCTGCGCGCTACGATTGCCTATATCGACGAACGTCTCACCAATCCTCTACTTCCACAGCCCGAGGGACTAATCTGGCACGACGAAGACCTCTGGATACCTCTAGAGATTTGCTACCATTCGCTCCAGAGTCTCGGGATGGGAAGCATCGCAGGCGACAAGCTCACCGACACGATGCGCCGAGTACGTTGCTTCGGCATCACGCTCGTCAAGACCGATGTGCGTCAGGAGAGCACACGCCACACCGAAGCCATCGCAGAGGTCGTGCGTTACCTCGGTCTCGGTGACTATGCCGCATGGAGCGAAGAGGAGAAGCAGGCATTCCTTATCCGTGAGCTGTCCTCACGTCGCCCCCTCATCCCTCAGTGCTGGACCCCAAGCCCCGATACTGCTGAGGTACTTGATACCTGTCGTCTCGTGGCTCAGACCCCCGAGGGCGTGATTCCTGTGTATCTGATCTCGATGTCGCAGGTACCTAGCGATGTACTGGCGGTGCACCTGCTGCTCAAGGAATGCGGTTGCCCCTATCACCTGCCCGTCGGCCCTCTCTTCGAGACCCTTGCCGACCTAGAGAATGCTGCCTCTGTGATGCGTCAGCTCTTCTCGATTAGCTGGTATCGTGGCGTGATCGGCAATAAGCAGATGGTGATGATCGGCTACTCCGACTCTGCCAAGGACGCAGGATCTCTAGCCGCTGGCTGGGCACAGTACTGCGCCCAGGAGCAGCTCATCGAGCTGTGCGAGCAGGCTGGCGTACGCCTCACGCTCTTCCATGGTCGTGGAGGTACGATCGGTCGTGGTGGTGGTCCTGCCAAGACCGCTCTCTTCTCTCAGCCTCCCGGCTCTCTGCGTGGTGGACTCCGCGTGACGGTGCAGGGTGAGATGATCCGTTTCAAGTTCGGTCAGCCTGGTACGGCTCTGCGCACGCTGGATCTTTACCTAGAGGCGATCCTCGAGGCGAATATTCTTCCACCACCTGCGCCCCGCGCCCAGTGGCGTACGCTGATGGATACGCTCCGTGACCGCTCGTGTGAGATCTATCAAGGCATCGTGCGTGGCAATCCCGACTTCATCGAGTACTTCGATGAGGCGACGCCTATTAGTGAGCTGAGCAAACTGCCTATCGGTTCGCGTCCAGCCAAGCGTCGCTCTTCGCCCACGATCGACAGCCTGCGTGCTATTCCGTGGATCTTTAGCTGGAGTCAGAATCGTCTTATGCTCCCTGCGTGGCTTGGTGCAGGCGAAGCCCTGCAGTCAGCCCTCGACGAAGGGTACGGCGATCTCCTCGGAGAGATGTATCGTGAGTGGCCATTCTTCAATACCCGCATCAGTATGCTGGAGATGGTTTATGCCAAAAGCGATGCTGTCGTAGCCGAATACTATGATCGTCGCCTCGTGCGCGAGCAGTACCAGTACCTCGGTACCGACCTGCGTGAGCGTCTACAGCGTGATACGAAGACCATCCTCGCTATCTCTGGTGATACCGTGCTGATGCAGGATGTCCTTGGTTCGTCTGCGGCGAACATGCCTATTCGCAATAGCTTTACCCTTCCGCTCAACTTCCTTCAGGTCGAGCTGCTCCATCGTGCGCGCACAGCCTCCGAGCCTTGCCAAGACCTAGAACTAGCTCTAATGGTAACGATCTCGGGTATCGCTGCTGGCGTGCGCAACTCTGGCTAGTCCCGCCCCATAGCCCAATCCTAAAGCTTAGCCCCTGCATCCGATTTGCTGGATGCAGGGGCTAAGTCTTATACCTCCTTATACTAATCACTCCCCCGTCTCTCGTCCAGCAGCCGGAACTAATTTCCGAGAACCTGCTACCAATTTTCCCGAGAAGCTGTATCCCTTTTCTCCGAATGCCCTATATCCGTCTATAAGTATAGTACTATATTTGTAGGAGTATAGTACTTTACTCTTATAAGTATAGTACTATACTTATACGAATACAGTGCTTGATTTTAGTATTCCTATAGCTGATTCGGGGAAATGAGATAGGGCTCTGCGGGAAAATGCCTAGTACTATTGGCGAAAAAAGTCCTAGCGGTGGATAGAGTAGGTACAGTCGGTTTGCTGTGGGAACAAGTGTGGCAGGTTTGCTGTGGTGCTCTTGGAGAGGGGAGAATGGAATTTTTCTGTATCTTTGGGCTAGTAGTAAAGGGATCGAGGGGCAGAAGCCCGAGAGATCCCAAGTCATTCATTCAATTATACAGACAAACAATGTCACAGGAACTGGATCAGAATCAGCCATTCAACATCGAACTCCCAGAGGATGTAGCCGAAGGTGTGTACAGCAATCTCGCTGTCGTGATGTCTTCGCCTAGCGAATTCGTCATTGACTTCGTAAACCTTCTGCCCAATAAGCAGTCTGCCAAGGTGCGTAGCCGTATCATCATGACACCTGACAACCTCAAGCGTCTGGTGCGCGTGCTTCAGCATCAGCTTCACGGCTATGAACAGCAGGTAGGCGCTATTCGCCTTCCCGAAGACGAACAGTCGGTTGGCGGAGACTTCGGTTCTGGTCAGGCGTAGCCTCTAGCCGAGGTAAATGATGGGCGGACGAGCTGGATCGATAGGATCGGTCTGCCTCGTCCGCACTATTCCATAGAGTGTATGTAGGGGCGGTATGCCCCAAACCAATTCTACCATCTATATGATACGTCTCGTCGTAGAGAAATCTATTCCTTATCTTGCTGACGTAGCCGAACGTTATGCCGAGGTGCGCTATCTGTCGTCTGCTAAGCTCGGAGCAGAAGACCTGCGCGATGCGGATGCCCTCATTGTGCGGAGTATTACGCGCTGTGATGCGGGGCTACTCTCGGGTAGTGCTGTCCGTTTCATCGCTACGGCGACGGCGGGCTTTGATCATATCGATACACATTACTGCGATGAGCATGGCATAGGCTGGAGCAATGCCCCAGGTTGTAACGCTGTGGCGGTGGCGCAGTGGGTCAGTGCTTCGCTGGCGCGTATCGCTGTGGCAGAGGGGAAGCCTCTGGCAGGGCGGACGATAGGGATCATCGGGGTAGGGCATGTCGGCAGTCAAGTGGCACGCCTAGCTGATGCCCTCGGGATGAAGGTGCTTCTCTATGACCCACCTCGGGCAGAGCGTGAGGGCGGGGCGATATTTACAGACCTAGACACCCTGCTCGCCGAGAGCGACATCGTAACGCTACACGTCCCACTGACCAGGGAGGGAAGACATCCGACCTATCACCTGGCGGATGCGTCCTTCGTGGCGCGGATGCGCCAGGGGGCTATCCTGATCAATGCATGCCGTGGAGCGGTCACCGATACCACTGCCCTCATCGAAGCGAAAGCCTCGGGGCATCTGTCTCATCTGATGATCGACTGCTGGGAAGGGGAGCCTAGGGTATCACCTACGCTCCTAGAGCTTAGTACTGTCGCCACGCCTCACATAGCTGGTTTCTCTGCCGACGGCAAACATCGGGGCGCGCGTATGGCATTGCTCGCTGTGCTGGATCATTTCGGAGTAGAGGTAGACCGCGAGGCGTTATTATATCCTGGTGAGCTAGAGCTCCCAGAGTGTCCCACGATAGACCTTGATACCTTCCCCGAGGGGATGAGGCTGGAGCATGCATTGCTCCATTCACTGGACTTGACAGAGGTCGAGACGAGGCTCAAGGATGCACCCGACACCTTCGAGGCACTGCGCCACGGCTATCATTACCCCCGTGAGATGCGTGCCTACCACGTCGTGGGCGGGGCGGAGGCAGAGCGCGAGGCTCTGCGTCGGATGGACTTCACACTAGAGGCGTAGCGATGGAGGCAAATCGTCAGCGCGTCATTATCATGGGAGCAAGCTCGGGCATCGGTCGGGAGCTTGCTCTGATCTATATCGAGCGGGGATATCGGGTAGGGCTAGCTGCCCGAAGGCTTGCCGAGCTAGAGGCATTGCGTGCGCTTGCTCCCGAGCGTGTAGAGATCGCACGTATCGATGTGACGCATGCGGAGGCTCCGAGTGAGCTGGCAGAGCTTATTGACCGACTGGGCGGAATGGACGTTTATATCCACAGCTCGGGTGTCGGACAGCAAAATCCTGCTCTCGATCCTCAACCCGAGCGATGGACGACAGAGGTAAATGTGGTCGGTTTCACTGCGCTTGTGGACTATGCTTTCGGGTATTGTGCTGGACGTGGGAAGGGGCAGATTGTAGCTATTAGTTCGATCGCGGGGACGCGCGGACTGGGTGCTGCTCCTGCTTACTCGGCATCCAAGGCGTATCAGGCGACCTACCTGCAGTCTCTGCGCCAGCTAACGGCTATTCGTGGGCTGGAGGGAATTACGATCACGGATATTCGTCCTGGCTTCGTCGCCACGCCACTGCTTTCGGGAAAGCCAATGCCTATGCTGATGGATGCCGAGCGTGTCGCCAGATCCATCTATCGAGCCATCTGTGCGCGTCGCTCCATCCGCATTATAGACTGGCGCTATCGCCTGCTCGTCGGGTTGTGGCGTCTCATCCCCCGCCCGCTGTGGGAGCGTCTTCCCGTTCGCTAGCCTCTGCAGTCGAGCATAAGGTTTTGCTCTGCTCTTGCCGTGTGCTCGTGATGAAATCGACGGAAGTGATCTCTAGGCAGGAGTGATGAGATAGGGCGGGGACTCTGCGGATGGCTTGTATGCAATAGTTTACTCAAATGCAGATAATTATGTATCTTTGTCTCGCCTTGTGCATATGTAAGGCGATCAATCATTACATAGACAAAACGAACTTCAAGATATGAATTCTATTCAGCTAGACCTTTCGGGTATTTATTCATTTGTAGATCAGTCAGCTGTTGAGGCTTGGAAGCCCCGCAGTGAGCAGTATATTAAGGCTCTTCATGAAGGTACAGGGCTTGGCAACGACTTCCTCGGGTGGGTACAGCTCCCCACGGAGATTGCAGACAGCCACCTAGAGGAGATCCAGGCAGTAGCCAAGAGCCTTGCCGAGGAGTGCGATTACGTCGTGAGCATCGGTATCGGGGGGAGCTATCTCGGTATTCGTGCCGTCGTAGAGGCTCTCACGAATAGCTTCGAGGCGTACAAGCGTGAGCACGCTGCACCTCAGATCATCTTCGCAGGGCATAATATTGGTGAGGATTACCTCGCTGAGCTGTGCGACTTCCTTCGTGACAAGCGTTTCGGTATCATCAATATCAGCAAGAGCGGCACGACGACAGAGCCAGCGATCGCTTTCCGCATCCTAAGAGGTCTCCTCGAGGAGCAGGTCGGGCGCGAGACAGCGCGCAAGCGCATCGTGGCTGTGACGGACAAAGCTCGTGGTGCTCTGCGTACGCTAGCGACCAAGGAAGGGTATGCGACGTTTGTAATCCCCGATGATGTGGGTGGTCGTTTCTCTGTCCTTACGCCTGTGGGTCTCCTTCCCCTGGCTGTGGCTGGTGTAGATATCAAGGCACTCGTCGAGGGCGCACGTACGATGAA
>JBHACZ010000086.1:0-8715 GCA_041854825.1 Porphyromonas sp.
GTCTGCAAAGGTAGAACATATTTCCTTTACCAACCAAATCCCCACTCGAAAAAAATCCATCCATCACCAAGAGAGTTCATTTCAACACCACGAAAATACAGATACTTACAATGATAGAAAAAAAATTCCCCCAGCAAGAAGAAGAAACAATGAAAAGCCCCGAAAAGAAATACTCTCCCCGCTCCCGCACAATATAGAAACAGGAGCAGAGAGAGCTCAGTGGAGATCTCTCGAAATCTCTAGAAGAGGCTATTCGAGTATCTGAAGCGCGGAGATGCTCTAGTCCTCTGACTGAATAGAGCGACAGAGAGGTGGAGTAAGAGACGGCACTAACTCATGAAGGATAGCACAGAAGGCGCGACAGAAATACTCGGCGTACATCTCAGACCCCTGCATCGGTCTGAAATGCTCGGTGCATAGATCGAACCACTTCTTGTCTGGGAGCTCATTGTGCGCAAACTTATTGCGAATAACCACGAGCAAATCAGCAGAACCAGCCTTCTCAATCCCTGCACTATTCCCGAGGATCCCCTTGATCAGTCCATTATCTACATATATCTACATAACTCCTGAAGTTCTCAACTCCTCCTCCACTTTGGAGATCTTCGCGAGAGCCCTGGTAATTCTTGAGAAAAATCCCATTCTATGAAGGGGAGGAATGGGGCTATCGGAGGGGATAAAATACCCTTTCGGAGAGGCGAAAGAACTACCCCGAGAAAATGATAGATGTTTTTAGGCAAAATGGTGGATGTTTTTCGAGAAAATGATAGAGCTTTTTGGGCAAAAACATCCACCATTTTGCCTAAAAACATCTATCATTTTCTCGAGGAAGTATTAGCATTGTAAATCAGACGATTAGCGAAGGGCTAGAAGCGCATGACCATCCGAAGCAGGCTCAAGCAAAAGACCGAGGCGGGCGATGGGCTGAGCGGACGAAGCACTGGACAGTCTATAAATAAACGAGGTCTGACACTCCACGAGGGAGGCGTCAGACCTTGACTAATTATATACGCCTAGGGGATGAGGCGCAGGAGGGGATCCGCGGGATGGGGGGAGTGACTACTGCGTGAGGTTGAAGCGGAGGGAGACACCGTAGGCAGTATTGAGGACGGGGAACGAGCTGGTGGAGACGAGCGGACGATTGCGCGTGAGTTCGTAGTAGGCGCGGAGCGTGAGCATTCGGCTCAGGTCGTACTCGGCACTGAAGCTTAGACGGCTATCCACATTGCCAGCGGTCGCCTGCGTATAGTCATTCTGGATCTGACGAATGAGGCTGAGGCTACGGCGGTAGCTATAGTCGGCGCGGAGATTGACCCCCTTGCTAGAGGATGAGGAGGCATTTGCCGAGCCACGACGATTGCGACGGGCACGCGAAGGAGAGATGAAGGCGCGCAGGTCGGCGATCTTGTAGCTCGCACCGACATTCAGTTCGTTGCTGGAGGTCTCGATGATACGGTAGGCGGAGAGTCCGAGCGAGACGCTACGGCTACGACGCCACTGGGTGGTAAGCGTCAGACCATTCTGCAGGGTGATGTCTACCCCGATGAGGGGGAAGAAATTCTCCTGAATGGTGACGGTCGCGATGTCGAAAGGCAAACTCAGTCGAGGCGTAGCCCCCGTCGCCGTCTCGTCTGGTACGAAGCCTAGGAACTCACTCCCCTCTACACCGACCCAGCTGGGGAACGATGAATAACTGTCTATGCGGTACGTGCCACGATAGGAATGACGCAGGGCGACACTGCGGAAGAGATCCTTGAGAGGGGCGAGCTTGGAGAGCCCGTTGTAGGTGATGTTCCAGTTCGGGAGCATCGACAGGAGCGAAGGGATAGGATCGAGCCCAATGCTCTCGGCAGAGGAGGCACGCGTATAGGCAGAGCGGAAGGCGGGGATAAGCACAGCGGGCGAATTGAGATCGCTCTGCACATTGCCAGCGACAGGCTGTCCTGCCCAGCCTCCATCAGCAAGGAAGCCCATAGAGGGATACTGCGACGCTCCGACACGCTCCATCAGACGCGAGGCGATCACCGCCCGACTCTCCAGGAAGCGACTGAATGCCTCCGAGCTATAGCCCGAAGCGGCATCGCTAGAGGCAAAGAAACCACGAAGCCCGATCGTCGTCATCACGAGATCTCCGCCTCTGAGGCGCGGACGGCCTGCGTACATAAACTGATGCTCGGTGCGCTCGGTCTCGGTATAGTTGCCCGAGAGATTGATATTGAGGTCGCGGATAGGCTGAAGGGTTGCCTTGACATCGACCACCGTAGCGCGGGAGAATGTCCCAGAGAGCACCTGATTCGCATCCGTCTGTAGCCATCCGCGCTCGGCAGCTTCGTCGATGAAGTCACTCCCCGAGAGCCCGAAGGCAAAGCCCAATCCAGGCGCCATCACTCCGCGCGAACCTTGACCGAAGGCTGCTCCGATATTGGGCAAGAAGCCTGGCAGGTGGGTGGAACTAGTATTGCGATAGGAGAGGCTGACATCCTTGACCATCATCAGCGTATAGGCTGTACGATCCAGGATCGCACGCAGCGTCTCGTCTGCACCACGACCTGGGCGAGCAGAGACCACGACCTCGAGACGTAGGCTGTCGGGCGCGCCACTGAGGGAGACGGTATTGGCATCGAGCGCCTTGACCACGAGAGGATGCACACGACCAGCGGAGTCACGTGCTACGACGCGGATACGCTTGGTATCGAGACGGTGCTCTAGGCGCAGGGTAGAGTCTGGCACGAGCGTAATGGTACGCTTGTAGGGCTGGGGCTTCGTCGCCTTGGGACGAACTGTCGTACTGCTACCGCCATACTTGCGCTCTAGACCTGCCAGGTAAGGCGAGAGCCCATAGAGGGTGCGCAGGCGAAGCTGTGAGGAGGTCTCGAGATTGAGCTGGTTGGCTATCGTATTGGCTAGACGAAGCCCTTCGCTGGGAAGCTCTGCCCCGAGATCCCAGCTATAGCTACTCGAATAGGTGAGCGAGGAGCCTATCCAGCTCAGAGCCTTGATCGCCTGCGTCGGGAGCGAATAGGTCGCGCTCGCCGTCTGTGCATAGTGCTGAGGCGTACCCATCTCGGCGATACTGCGATCGACGCTCTCACGCCAGCGAGCATAGTCGTCGGGATTGAGGGCGCGATTGACCTGGACGTGTGGCTCTTCGATACGGGCGTCGGTGCCAGTATTGAGCGAGAAGGTCAGGTTGGGGGTGAGCGTCCAGTTGAGCGCGAGCTTGCGGTACCAGACGAATTGCTGAGCAAAGGTCACAGGCAGGCGTGCCCCAGAGGTATCATCCATCTGATTGCGCACCTGCTCCTCCTCATAGCTCCGCATCATTGTGGTCTGGAGGTTGAGACGGCTGGGCCATAGGTTGATGCCGTACTGCTTGAGATAGCGAGAGAGTGAGGAGCTTCCCTTGAGATCCTTGAAGAGGCGCAGGGGCTGGAAGGTCGGGGCGTAGTCGTAGCTAATGCCTGCCTGCCAGTTGAGCTGGCGCTGATATTCTAGGTCGGGAGACTGATGGTCGGCAGTATTGTGAGAGAAATTCGCAGTGACATTGGCAGGGTCGTAGGGCATTGGCTCCTTGCTACGGATGCCAACGTTCACGCCCGAGAGCGTCACCGAGCGGGTCGTGCGACGCGTCAAGGCATAGTCCTCGATGGCTCGACGCTCCGCCTCGCTAGGAGCAGAGGCGAGTGCCTCGGAGAGTAGCACGTCCTCGTCACGGGGGTTGTACTGCGGGGTGCTCTGCTCGTCCGTGTAGGTGACGTAGAGGGGGATATTGACCTTCGTCTTCTCGGGGAAGAACTTCCCGAGCTGGAGGTTGGTCGAGAGGTTGAGGTTGAGCTTATCATCGAGCTGACGCTCTGAGAGGGACTGATCGACCGATCCGAAGCCTGCCGTGGACATCTGCCCACGAAGATTGACCGCCCCGAGGTCGGAGAGCTGAATGCCGAGGTTGGCATTGGCTGCCCACCCGCCCGACTCGTTGTAGTCGCCCACGCGTAGCTCATTGACCCAGACCTCGATGCTTCGGATCTGTCCGCTGGAGTTGCGCACGCCGATCATGATGGTGCGCACGTTCGAGAGCGAGGGGTTCCCTAGGACGCTGATGGTATTGTTGGTCGCTGTGGGGTCGGGCGTAGCGAATAGTTCATAGAGCGAAGCACCCGATCCGATGCGGCTATTGCGCTGACGCTTGAGGGCGATCAGCTCCTCGAGGTCGATGTCGAGCCTATTGGCCTCGGGCCACACCTTGCGCTGGTCGGTGTCGAGCATCCCATTGTACCTACCTGCGGGCGTAAGGGTGAGGGGGACGCTATACTCATAGTAGTTGCTCGTGTAGTCTGAGCCTAGGCGCAGGAAGACGGACAGCTCTCCGTCCTGCGTAGCGGTAGCGTCCTCGACGAGCTGCTCGGCGTGGGTATAGAGCTGGAGACGGCGATAACGTCGGAGGTCGTAGCTCGTATTGCGATAGATAGCCCTAGCATCACCAGGGGCGAGCTTCGTGACCTTGAGGCTCACCGCCTGCTCATTGAGCTGAGTGCTCTGCGTCTGCTGGGCATCGAGCGAGCGGGGTACGCCAGGAGGGAGGACGTAGTTGATCGGCGTGCGGTCGCCATGCTCCTCGATATTGACTGCGCTGGCAGTCATCTTGGCATCGGTAGCAGGACTAGTGCCTGGGGTGGCAAGGCTGTGCGAATACACACGCCAATCACCTCGCACGAGACGAAGCGACCCAAAGCGCACGTCTACCTCCTGGGCGAAGTCCGAGAGGTACATACGCATGAAGCGCATCGAACGTCTGTCGGAAATCCCCCCGATGGCAGAGGTGTACTCGGAGAGCGGAATGCGGAACTGGTACCACTTCACCCGAGAGGTCTGCCCATTGCGCAGGCGCACCTCAGCCTCACGACTAGAGATGATATAGTTCGTCCCGACCTGCATATCTGCTGGGCGGAGCGAGATGCGGTACTCGTAGTAGCGGTCTAGCTCGTTAAGACTATTGTCTTGGTTGATATCCTCGACATCGGGGACTATACGGCTGGCAACGCTGTAGAGGTCGTTGCCTGTCGTCTCGGCAGAGTTGCCCTCGGTACCGTTGAAGCGTTTGTATCGGTCGATGATCGGCAGACGCTGGTTGTCGTAGTCTTCGCCTCGGTAGTGATGGAAGTTGTCCCCGCCTGGATCCATCAGTGGGCTATAGCCATCGCCCGCCCAATCCGAGAGGACGGACGACGATACCGTCGTGCGCAGACGGGTGAGGTAGTCGGTATAGCTGGGATGCGTAAGCTCCTCGGCAGTCGTCAGCCCATTGAATCCCACATCCTGACGCACACGAGCCCCTGCGGCATTATCGAACGAATACCCCACACTAGGTTGAGTAGGCACACGCCCCCAGCCCGTCTCTGCGACCTCGTTCGTGTTGCCTGTGGTCGGTAGCCCGTTCTCGAAGAACTTCTTTCCATCACGTAGGATATCCTCGGAGATGTCTCCGATATTGAAATAGAGATCGCCCCCTGTAGCTCCTGCATCGTAGGCAAAGGGATCCATCATCCAAAACTCCAGATACTCGATATTAGAAGCCTCGAAGTCCGTCTGATCGACCTTGCGCATGATCCCTGCCCAGCTTGCCCGTGGGTCGGTGAATTGCCCATTAGAGCCTAGGCGTGTCGTCGAGAGGTTGTAGGGCCCGCGCTCGCTGGGATAGTAGTGCAGGTTAAGCGTCTGTAGGTAGCTGAGCTGATTAGCATTGAGGTCACGGAAGGGGAATAGCTCACGCATCTCCACCTCACGGACGAAGTGATTGCTCACCAGCTCAGGGTTGTTCCTAATATATGAAGGCGTGAGACTGCTGTTCTCACGCGTGAAGAGCGGATCGATGGTAAACCACGATAGGTGCGCACGCCCATAGCCCGTCTCTGGTCCCGTCATCGTCGTGGGGACGCGATCGGCAGGCACAGAGGCAAGCGCCCAGGCATAGGGATTCATCATATCGATCTCACTGCGTGAGGTCTCGAAGTCATCGAGGTAGCTGAAGCCCTGCGAGTAGTTGCTCTCGTAATGCCCCGGGATGAGGTGGGCAAACTCCGCATCGAAGCTGATCTGGCTCGGCTGCGTAAGGTCAAGCAGAGGGAGACGGTCAAGCAGATTCGTCAGCCACTGACTGCGGTGACGCCAGCTGAGGTTTGCGCCCCAGAGGAGATTGCGCATTGATTCCTCGCCGAGGGCGGTCTTGGTCGTCAGAGGCATCTCGCTCAGATACATCGCCGTAGCACCGAGCTGTAGGTCACGGCTTAGCTGATAGCCCATATCCACGCCGAGCATCGTCTTGCGCTGCATCCCGAAGCCTCCGCCATCCTCCAGGCTCACGTCGATGGGGGTACGGCTGGCAGAGATCTGCTCGTTGGTAATGCGCACTACGCCCGAGAGGTAATCGACGGTATAGTCTACGTTCTCCGTGAGGGTCACGCCCCCTGCAGTCACACGTACCGTCCCAGGGGTGACGTTCATCGCCCCAAGGGAGATCTCTCCTGCGGTCGAGGCACGATATTCCCCCTTGAGGATATATTTATTCTTGCTCGCTATCTGCTGAGCCGAGACGAGCGTCTGGTCATACAGCTCATTGTAGACGAATGACGCCTCTGCACCCGCCGCCGAGAGCGTCTGCCCGAAAGGCTCGACCCTCGGCAGATACACCAGCCCACGGGCAGGCAATACGGTCACACCCTCCAGGTAGTCAAATCGTCCATCACTGTAGGGCTGCTGACGCTGATTCATCTTGTCCAGCCCCAGCAGGGTCATAAATCTCTGTCCCTCGAGCGCACCGCTCGGCAGATAGGGCACGTACGACCCTGTGGCATCACTGCGGTAGTAGACATCGAGCTTGAAGCCCTCGCTCTGGAGGTTGTACACGCCTGAGCCGAGACTGTAGACATTGCGCATCATATAGTCCCAGTAGGGAGCCTCGGGATTCATATTCGTCCCCTTGAGGAGCTTGACGAAAAGGTTCTCTGTCGAGGCGTCGGGGCGATCGCTCGAGAATTCGCCCACACGATACACCTGCCCATTGTAGGTGTATTCGAAGGCTACTGCCAGCACCTCGTCCGCCTGTAGGCGGGTATTGAGTGAGATGAAGCCGAGGACAGGATTGAGCGTATAGTCACTCTCGGAGAGCTTGCGCGCACTCTCTACCTTCTCGAAGTCTAGCCCCGAGCGCAGAATGCCCGAGAGCTGGCGCGTCACCTGGTCGGCACTACGCAGATCGCTCTGGGAGGTGATGGTGCTGTAGAGGTCGTTTGCTCCGTTGCGCGGCTGGGCACTCCCTCCACTGGTGAGCGTGATGCTCGGGCTATGAATCTGCTGTGCCTCTCCGAGGTCAGCGAAAGCGACGACGTTGCGCGCGTCGGTATAGTTCCCGCGCTTGTTGGTGATCCACACCTCGACACGGTTGATCTTGACCGCAGAACGGATATAGGGCAGTGAACCTACCGCCCCATCATAGGCACTGCGGAAATATTCGGAGAGGAAGAAGTGGCGGTTCTCGTCGTATGCCGAAGCATTGACTTCGAAGGTAGAGGTCTGCGCTCCGCCTCCCGTAGAGACGCGCCGACGTTGCGAACGCTGCTGGCTCACGAGCATGTCGAGCGTGAGCCTGCCGAACTGCAACTTGGTATGTAAGCCGAAGAGCGCGCCCCCGCCATTGATGAGACTATTCTTGGGCTGCATCGAGACATTGCCCGCCTCGACGAGCTTGATCATATCGTCCTCCTCGCCCTCGAAGGCAAGCTTGAGCTTCTTGCTGTCGAAGTCGAAGGTACTCTCGGTATTGTAATTGAGGTTGAAGTTGAGCTTCGAGCCTACCGATGCCTGCACGCCCGCCTGTATCTTCTCATCGAAGTCGAAGTAGGTATTGCTCCGTGCGCGTTCGCTCAGCGAAGGATTGTCCGTACGGGTACTTCGTAGGCCTGCGCTGACCTCTGCCGACCCCGTGAGGCGTAGCTTGACGCCACCAGGCCCGAAGATGCGCTCCGCAGCTCCAAGACCGAACTCCATATCCAGCGGGTTGAACGCCTTCTTGTTTTTCTTTGCGTCGGTAGCCGCCTCACGATTGAGCTGGGCAAAGTAATGCCCATCCTGTCTGCGTGCCATATAGGCAGAGAATTCGCTTGCGGTGAAGGGTATCGGTGCCCCGAGCGGTGTATCCCCGAGGTAGGTCGTGAGCATATACAGCCCAGTGCGGGGGTCGTAGTCGAAGCGGGTCTCTACATTGCTCGGCGTACGCGGAGCGAAGACCGACTGACGACCCACGACATCCGTCGCCGTGCGGGGCAACAGCACCCCACGCGACACCGCCCGCAGGCTATCGAGCGCACGCGCCTGCTGTGCCTCGGCTACCCATATGGTACCCGAAGCCGACACTACGAGCACCATCGCCCGCACCCATCGCTTTACGCTTGCGCTCACGTCTTCTCTGACTCTACAATGCTTGACACACAGCCTCCGAGCGGAGCCAGACCGACCCCTCTCATCGACAAAACGCAAAGATACTCAAAATCTTGCTCCCTCCCCCGACAGCGAGAGACCGAGACAGGGCTGACGCATTAAAAGCTGAGCACGGTAATTTGCTCGGGGGTGCTGCGACTAAGCTTCTTCTGCAGGCGAGGGATTGATAGCCCTGTTTTCTCCCTTAAATGCATCAAGATAAAGAGGTTAATCTTGAGGACA
>JBHACZ010000087.1:0-7166 GCA_041854825.1 Porphyromonas sp.
AGGCGAAGGCTATTCAGTAGTTGGGCGTACATATGCTTGTTATAGTTATGGGTTTATACTTAGCTTTTGCTTTACGACTACAAAGCTAGCAACTTTTTAATGCGTCAGCCCTGGAGACCGAGAGACCAACACCAGGAGTAAACGGCTCAGCAGACAAAGCACGACGAGAGCGAGATCCCGAGAAGGCATCTGACCCGTCGGACTGGTCTGACTAGTCAGACCAGTCCGACGTCACTCGAGTGCCACACCGCACCCCACGTCACCAGCCCCGAGACCGAATTATAATATGCGCACGCGCGCGTGTACGCGTAAGGCTAACTAAGCACCGAAGGCTCCTCCGACACTTCAATAGGGACTCGGTCGAGTCCCTATTGAAGTGTCCCCTGCCTCTCTATTGAAGTGTCCGAGGGCTCCCTACTGAAGTGTCGGGAGAGTATCAAGGTGAGTGTCGGGCAACTCCCTACTTGCGTATCGAGGGAGTGCCTACTTGAGTGTCGGGAGAGTACCAAGGTGGGTGTCCGAGGAGCATCAAATCCTCTCCCACCACCGAGAGCACCAGTATGATCGGCAACTAGGCTTAGATAGAGAGGCAACCTACTCCATCTCCCGCGACCTCGCGATGAATAGACGAGGGGATGCACCACTGCGTGATGCATCCCCTCTCTACGCTGAGCGTAGTACCCAAAGCCGGGCTCGAACCGGCACGAACTTGCATTCATTGGTGTTTGAGACCAACGCGTCTACCAATTCCGCCATTTGGGCTCGTTGCGGGAGCAAAGATACTACTTCGACACATATCCTGCAATTCGCCCGACCTGGGGAGTGCAGAGAAGGCGTCTCGAGCAATATTCTCCAGGGTCGCCTCACAGTTCTTGTGGGTCATGCCTTGCGTGCACAAATTAATTCCTATCTTTGTTGCATAGGGTACATTGTGTCCCTCACTTTACGAGGGAGGAGCCATAGTGTCCAAATAGAAAAATGAGTAACAATAACAATTATCGGAATGAGAAAAGCTTTACTACATGCAGGAGCGCTCACGCGTAGCCTCCTGAGGTCAGCACTGGCGCTGACACTGCTCCTCTCGGTGGGTCTCGCCTCTGCGCAGGAGAGCATCACCCTGACCACGAACAAGGCTGTCGGTGAGACGATCAAGCTCCGCCTACAGAAGGCGACAGCGGAGGACATCACCATCACAGGTGCGGTGGGTACCTACGTGGACAACAAGGATGTAGTGTACACCATCCAGAGCCCAACGATCACGATCACAGGGGCGACATTCCGCATACACTGTGAGGATGCAGGTCTGACAGCCCTCGACATCAGCAAGGCGACCAGTATCCGCTACGTCTACGCCTCGAGGAACCAGTTTCAGAGCATCAACGTCGAAGGGCTCGATGCGCTCATCTACCTCTATGTCAGCAACAATCCTTTGACTAAGCTGAGCGTCACAGACAAGCCGAACCTCCTCCGCCTCTATGCTGCCAACACAGGGCTGACGGATAGCAACCTGACCCTCTCGAATCTACCCAAGCTCGCGCACGTAGACTTCAGCGGCAACGCTCTGACTTCGCTTGACCTCTCTGGGTACCCCACCCTCACACTTATCAAGCTACAGAAGAACCAGCTCGCTTCGCTCACACTACCTACCAGCGTAGACCCATCTCCGATCTCTGAGCTGCATGTATACTCCAACAAGCTCGGCATGACCGCCCTTGACCAGATCATCACCTCTCTGCCCAAGCCCAAGGGATTCATCGCCAACCTCTACATCGTAGATACGGCAGATGCTACCGAAGGTAATGCCGCCTCTAAGGAGGCTGTGGCTGCAGCGAGAGCGACTGGCTGGAGCTACATCTGGGACTATGCCGGCGGTGTACCCCTCGGACGTCGCTATGACGGCGTAGAGAAGCCTGCTGGCTTCGCCGTACACCTGACGACAGGAGAGAACGGAACAGCCGTGATCGAAGGGGCGACCGACCTCAACGCTGTACCTGCGGGTACGCAACTCACCGTCAAGGCTACACCTGCACAGGGCTATATCACGAGCCAGATCTTCATCAACAATACCGATGTGCTCGCTGGCCAGCCTTATGGTAGCGTAAGTGAATACACGTTCACGATCAACGAGGACACGCACATCGATGTATGGTTCGGTCGCAAGCTCTACCCCGTCACCAAGCAGGTCGAAGGTAATGGCGAGATCTTCTTCAACGGCACGGCAGAGGAGAGAGGCGAAGCTTACTACAACAACTCTATCACCGTGACCGCTGCGCCTGCCCAGGGCTACATCCTCTCTGCGCTGACAGTCAATGGTCAGGACATCATGGAGACACGCACCTTCAACGTGCAGGGCCCATCTGTCGTGAAGGCGGTCTTCGTCATCGACAAGGGTCTCCAGAGCATTGACAAGACGGATATCCGCCTCTTCCCCAACCCCGCTAGCGATCGCCTCCAGATCACTGGTGCGCAGGCAGGTGCAGAGGTAACCGTGATCAGCCTCTCGGGCGCAACAGTACTCAAGGGCACGGCTGATGCTACGGGCAGCCTCGAGCTCTCGCTCTCAGGCATTGCCTCTGGTAGCTACCTCGTACGCGTAGGCGACGCCGTGGCTAAGGTACAGGTGCTCTAGTCCCCCCCCTTCTATTTCAATACGGCAATCGCCGAGCTACTCCCGTCGGGAGTAGCTCGGCGATTGCCGTATTGAGAGAGCCTATGCAGCCACAGCGTCACTCTATTAGCCCGCCCTCTAGGGCAAGTGCTGAATCTATTTGCCAGGGGGGGGCATTCCCCTTTCCGCTTCACCACACTCCCTACTAAAAGCATCCATGAGTTTCCCCTAGATCCTCCATCGATTTCTCAGAAACCTAGGAAGTCATTCCCTAGAGTACCTACTCCAAATTATAAATACAGTACTAATTCCTACAAATACAGCACTATATTCATACGAGTATAGTACTATGCTTATATGCGTAAAGTACTATATTTATAGCCATGGACAGATGACTTACAAGAAAGCACAGGGAGCTTTCGAGAAAGCCAATGGTGGTTCTCCGCAAAAGTCGTGGATATATCTCCCCTTAGCACCGATAGAGAGGAGTATCCATGAGATGCCTTATGCACTTCCCATCCTCCCGTCTCTGGCAAAAACTTATTCGTTATCTTTGCCCCCTGTAAACCGTTCAGCAAGGAGAGGAGGCAATTCCCTCAGCTGTATCGAATTCAAACATCCAAGCATCCAATCTACAAATAGCTAGCCTATGACTCTCGAAGAGGAAAAGTATCAGTCAGACTTGATCAACGCGACAAGACTCCCGCTCATCTATCTTGTCATTATGATTCACACGCATTATAATGACGTACAGCTCACCCCCGAGAGCGGTTTAGCAAACTACCTACACTACTTCATCACAGAGGTTATTACACGCAATTTCTTGCTGGCGGTGGTTCCTTGCTTTTTTATCTTCTCGTCTTACTATTTCTTCTTCAAGCTTGGGGGGCTAGAGGGGCGATCGCCCTCTGCTATTGCTTGGTCAGAGAGGTACTACTACTCTGAGCTTGGCAAGCGCATCAAGGGGCTCTTGATCCCCTTCATCCTCTGGGGCTGTATCTTCACCCTAGGATACTGGGGCAAGAATTATATCTTCGGTCTAATCGGTCTAGGGCAAGACCCCGCGCAGATGGAGCAGCTCTCACGCCCCTTCACATCGCTCATATGGGAGTCCATCGATGCTCCTCTATGGTATGTCAGAGACCTCATGTGCATGATGCTCCTCTCCCCACTCTTCTACTACTGGGTCAAGTACACGAAATGGGTAGGGCTGGTCTTACTCTATGCCTATTATGTCTCGGGGTATAGTCTTGGGGTCTCAGGATTATCTCCGACAGCGTTCTTTTTCTTTGGTGCTGGCGCCTATCTCGCACTCCACCAAATAAGCCTCCCACAGATCTTCTGGAAGCTACGTTATATCGCCCTGATCGGTACAGCAGTGCTCCCCATCTTAGCTACCCTCTACTTCGACCGCACCCCAGAGGGGGACATGCTCGTACGCCTATATTGCCCTATGGGCGTGATCACGATCGTCAATGCCATTAGCCTAGTAATGCGCAAGAGTATCCGCATAAAGGAACTATTCCTGCGCTACAGCCCGATGGTCTTCTTCGTCTATGCTGTCAATGAGCTGTACATCCTCAATTGGATCAAGGGGTTCTATGCACGCCTTCCGTACAGCGATCATCTCATCGTACAGTTGCTCTCATTCATCCTAATCCCTCTGACCACGGTTTGGGTCTGTCTACTACTCTATAGACTACTCGCCCGCTATCTCCCGACTCCCCTGTCTATCCTGTGCGGCGGAAGAGTCGCGACCTCTGCATAGATCTCGCCGAGCCAGTAATAAACGTCCAGTGCCGAGGCACTCCCGCAGGAGTAGCTCGGCACTGGACGTTTTGAAAGTCTAGAGTTTATGAGAATATCGCTACATTTGCTCTATGAAATGGCTGTGTATCGTGATGATGATCTGCCTAGGGGTATCGACCGTCCTGCCCTGCCAGGAGACCAAGGCAAAGCTGGAGCGCATCGCTCTAGCTCGTCTCGTCGCATCCGACGCTGACCAGCAGTCAAGCCATTCTCCGAGCGAACTGCCCCTGAAGGACAGCACCTCCACAGGGCGGTGTCACTGCGCCCTCTGCAATGTCTGCGAGACAGCTCCCGCATCCGTCGTGGTAGCAGAGTCGCTCCACAGAGAGAAACCCATGGATAGCGAGACGCCATCCATCTCCACACCACTTTTCTGCGCCTACCTCGGCAGCATCTGGACGCCTCCTAAGGTCGCCTAGCCTAGGCGCCTTCTCTACCTGCGCTATTTGATCGTGAATGCGAGTGGCACCTTCCATGCCCCTTGCCCGCCTGTGCCTCACCAGTGTACGGGTAACTATCCATCCTCTCTCACCCCATCTATCCTTACTGCTATGCTGGATAAGATTATACGCTTTAGCATCCGCAACAAATTCGTCATCACCCTCATGACCCTCGCCCTTGTCGTCTGGGGCGTATGGAGTGCGATGCGCCTTCCCATCGACGCTGTGCCTGACATTACCAACAATCAGGTGCAGATCATCACCATCACGCCCACCCTAGCTGGGCAAGAGGTCGAGCAGCTCGTGACCTTCCCCATCGAGCAGAGCATTGCCAACCTCCCCCACATCGAGGAGGTACGCAGTATCTCGCGCTTCGGTCTATCGGTCGTGACGGTCGTCTTCGATGAAGACACGGACATCTACTTCGCTCGGCAGCTCGTTAATGAAAGCCTCAAGACGGCACAGGAGAACATCCCTCCTGGCATCGGCACTCCCGAGCTAGCTCCCGTCAGCACGGGGCTCGGCGAGATCTATCAGTACATCCTGCATCCGCTCCCAGGGAGCGAAGACAAGTACTCTCAGAGTGAGCTCCGTGAGATGCAGGACTGGATCGTAGCACGCCAGCTCAATGGCACGCCAGGAGTAGCCGAGATCAATAGCTTCGGTGGAGAGCTCAAGCAGTATGAAGTCGCCGTAGACCCCTCCAAGCTCCTAACCATGGGAGTGAGTATCACCGACATCTTCACCGCCCTAGAGCAGAACAATCAGAATACCGGCGGGGCATACATAGACAAAAAGCCCAATGCCTACTTCATCAGAGGCATCGGGCTGGTCTCCTCCCTCGACGACGTACGGGACATTGCCGTGCGACAGGCAGCCGAGTCGGGGGCGACGATATATATACGTGACGTGGCAGACGTTCGCCTCGGTAGCGCGATCCGCTATGGCGCACTGAGCTACGATGGCAGGCGCGAGGCTGTCGGAGGCATCGTGATGATGCTCAAGGGGGAGAATAGCAGTGAGGTAGCAGAGCGCGTCAAGGAGCGTATCGCCGTGATCCAGTCTTCCCTGCCCGAGGACATCGTCATCGAGCCTTACCTAGACCGTACAGAGCTGGTCGGGCGAGCGATCTCCACCGTGGAGCGCAACCTCATCGAAGGCGCACTGATCGTGATCTTCGTGCTGGTACTCTTCCTGGGCAACCTCCGCGCGGGGCTAATCGTCGCCTCTGCCATCCCGCTGTCGATGCTCTTCGCTCTCGGGATGATGCACGTCTTCGGCGTGAGTGCCAACCTCATGAGCCTCGGGGCTATTGACTTCGGGCTTATCGTCGATGGGGCGGTGATCATCGTCGAGGCAACCTTGCACCATCTCGGAGTGCGTCACCGCAGTACGCCTGGGATGCTCACCCGAGAGGAGATGGATGAGGAGGTGTATCAGTCGGCGAGCAAGATCCGTAGCAGTGCAGCTTTCGGAGAGATCATCATCCTCATCGTCTATATCCCTATCCTCACGCTCGTGGGGATCGAGGGCAAGATGTTTCGCCCCATGGCGCAGACCGTGAGCTTCGCTATCCTCGGAGCGCTCATCCTCTCGCTGACCTATATCCCGATGATGTGCGCGCTCTTCCTCTCTCGCAAGCCACAGCATGCCGAGACTATCTCGGACAGGATGATGCGCAAGCTTCAGAGCTGGTATACTCCACTGCTGGAGCGCGCTATTCGCTTGCGACGGGCTCTGATCCTCGGGACGCTTGCCCTATTCGGCGGGAGCGTATGGCTCTTCACGACGATGGGCGGGGAGTTCATCCCCCAGCTCGAGGAGGGAGACTATGCCTTCCAGTGCGTAGTGCCTCAGGGCAGTTCGCTCAGCCAGAGCCTAGAGACCTCGATGCAGGCGGCACGGCTGATGCTAGAGTTCGACGAGGTGCGCACAGTCGTCGGCAAGACGGGCAGTGCCGAGGTGCCGACCGACCCCATGCCTCCCGAAGCAACCGACATGATGGTGATCCTGCACCCGCAGGACGAATGGACGAGCGGACGTAGCTACGACGAGCTAGGCGAAGCCATCTCCAAGCGTCTGGAGGACATCCCTGGCATACACTTCGAGCGTAGCCAGCCCATACAGATGCGTTTCAATGAACTCATGACTGGTGTAAGGCAGGACGTCGCCGTCAAGATCTTTGGCGAGGATCTCGACAGCCTCGCCCGCTATGCCGAGATCGTACGCCAGGTCGTAGCCTCAGTAGAGGGCACCACCGATCCCCAGGTAGAGCAGGTCAGCGGACTCCCTCAGATCAACGTCGAGTA
>JBHACZ010000088.1:0-10574 GCA_041854825.1 Porphyromonas sp.
GACGATGTCCAGACGCGTGATGATCTTGACCGCACAGGCGAAGACCTGTTAGCCTTAGGGCTTACGCTTGGGACGCTTGCCAGCCGAGGCAGGAGCTATGGTCGAAGCGGAGGCTTCGGCGGAGGCTTCGGTGGCGGTGGGTTCGGCGGTGGATCTTCTGGCGGTGGAGGCTTCACAGGCGGCTGGTAATCATTTCTACAGAAAAGGCTCCTAGAGGAATACTGATCTTCTAGGAGCCTTTTGTTTTTAACCAAATGTGCCAGTGTAAAGAGCCTTGCATGATGCGATCTTTCCTCCTCTCCTGTGATGGGTTAAGTTTTATCGCTGAGGCGACTTACAGTAAGTCCCGAGCGGGACTTACTGTAAGTCACCTTGGTGACTTAAGGTAAGTCATCATGGCGTGTGAATCTACTCCTGGCTCGGAGTAGAGTGCTCTGGTGGTTGCTAGCCGAGTGAGGTATAAAATAGTAGCTTCCCCATGGCAAGGTTACCTTGACATGGGGAAGCTATTGTGATAGAAGGCTAATTAAAACTTCAGCGAGACGCGACCAGCTGCGCCCCTAATTACAGCAATGTAGGTAGCTTGGGGTGGAAGATTGATCGGAAGAATCGACTCACCGTGAGGCAATATCTGCTGAAGAACGAGTTTGCCCTCAGTGTTATAGATTACGAGCCTAGCCTCATCTGATGAAGGATTGTAGATATAGAGCTGTTCGCGGCTATAGTATGCAGTATAGGTCGTGCCTGCAGTGCTGTAGGGCTTCTCTGGCTGATTCCCCTCGATGAGGAGATCGATCCAGTACTGTCGTGGTTCGCTAACTGTATTCCAGCCGGAGAGGGTGCGTATCCATGAGGGAAGGCGATCGGGAGCCTGTGTCGTCCGGAGATTGCGGTAGAGTAATGGAATTCGCAACTCGGTATCGTCCGTAGAGCGTAAGCTAAGGAGGTATTCTCCCGCAGGGATACTGACAGTCTCCGTAGCTGGGATGAATAACTCGATCGTGTCGTAAGCTAGTGTGCGGACGTTGGTGTCGAACTCGAGTGACGTAGCATTATATCTGTGATATAGGGCACTCGATGTAGATGCAGACCATACAGGAGTGCTGACGGTAGATCCTGTAGTGATGGGGGAGAGCTCAGCAGTAATCGTTGGGAAGTCTCTCTGCAAGGATGCGTTACCTCGGAAGACTATGAATGCGCCCAGGGGTTTCGTCTCCGCGGTGAGGGTGATGGGGTGACCTAGACCGAGGGTTCCATCTTTAAGTTTTTGAATCTTCAAGTTCTGCTGTGCACTGGCGTAGAGCCCGCTGAGGCGAAGGACAGGATCCGTAGCGTGTGGGTCTAATCCGGGCAGTGACTCTATGCCTTGGTCATCGGGGTCTAACCATCGCTTGAGGGCATTGGCGCCATTCCCCTTCCATATGCGCTGAAGAGCCCAATAGTTGTCAGAGACAGGATTATTACATGATGATCGTCCGCCCGAGAGTGCTCCGATGACGTGTCCCGATGCATCGAAGAGTGGAGATCCCGAAGAGCCCGATGCCGTCGTGCCGACGCTCCAGCGTCGGATGTACCAATGCTTGTCTTCCCAAGGATAGTCGAAGAGGATGGAGTAATCGTCTATGTATATATCGCCATCGACGACGCTGAGACGCTTGGTCATCCCTAAGGGGTGGTGTATGCCGTAATAGCTACCTGTGGGTGTCGTCGAGATATTCCAGCCTGCATAGTAGGCATTGTAGCTAGAGGGAATATAGGCTTTGCCCTCGGTGTCGGTGGGCAGCCCCGTGATGCGTAGCAGGGCAGCGTCAGATTCTGGTTCGTAGAGTACTAGCTCAGCACCACTGAGGGTCATCTCCTCTGTCGGGCGAATCTCATTATCTGCCGAAGGGCTTTGGAAGCCGAAGAAGAATACCGCAGAGCGTACCGTTCGACGGATTCGCTCCATATCAGTAGGGTAGCTAAATACGCCATTGATGCAGTGCGCGGAGGTCAGTATATATGCAGTGCCGTCTTGGCGAGCATTGTTGATGAGCGTTGCGGTGGAGAGTGTCGAGCCGTCTGTGATCATCATCACGACTGAACGCATCTGTGGAGCATACTCCGGGAATCCGACGATGCCAGGTGCGCACGCATAGCGAGGAATGTTGCTATGCTGAAGATCAAAGAAGGGCTCTCCCTCGTCGAAGCCGTATTTATCTCTGTCTAGCGCTCGTAGATGTGGTAGAGGACGGTACCCCAAACTGAGGGTGGTAAGGCGAAAGGGAATAGGACTCTGTGGGGTCATGCCTTCAGGGGCCTCATAGACGAGGGTCAAGTTGCCACCTGCCACAGGAGCAAGCTGTAGCACTCCGCTCGGGCTATTGTGGGCATCGGTGAAGGCACCACGCACTCTGCCATCTGCGCCATAGATGTAGAGCGCGCCTTCCTCGGGGAGGTGATAGCCCTCCAGGCGAATGCCCATGCTGAGCGCCTGTGGACTGTGGAGTGTGAGGCTCCAGGTCTGCACATTATTTCCCGCCATACGCCACACGCCATGTGTGGCAGGCGAGACGTCGAGCTCTATGTTATGAGCAAACTCGAGTGCACTGTGCTGATCTGTTGTTCCTACCTCTTTCGCTAGGGGCATAGAGACCCTTAATGTGTCTTGCTGATTTCGGTGGGGAGCGGAGCGCATCAACTCACTTGGGATGGTGCGCATAGGGCGAGGCACAGAGAACTGAGCCTGCATCCCTTGCCAAGCCAAAAGCCCAAGGCAGAGCACCGCGAGACGAGTGCGTAGAGTCATAATGGAGGGGGGAGAGAATATGTAGGGAGATACACCTATGCTCCGCTAGAGCGAAGCATAGGCATCCAGATAGTGGCGATAGAAATGCTCCCACTCGGCGAGCTCTGCCAGACGCATTGCTTCCTGTCTTAGGGCGCGAGCTGTCCCGAGCTTGCCTGTGGCTTGACGGGCTGTCTGCTCGGCTACTGCCTCGACGACTTCCTGACCGTTGAAGTCTGTACGCTCGAGCATCGCTACAGGAATGCCGTCTTGATAGGCTGGGGTGCCAAGGAGCTGTTCGTCTGCCCAGAGTCCAAAGCCTGCATAGCACGTCGTAACGGTAGGTACACCGAAAGCAACGCTCTCTAGGGGAGTATAGCCCCAGGGTTCGTAGTAGCTCGGATAGATCGTCTGGTCCATGCCGATGAGGAGGTCGTAGTAGCTTAGCCCTACGATGCCATCGTGTCCATTTAGATAGACGGGGACAGATGTAATATTAACTAAGGGGTCTACGGTATCGAGCCCGAGGTGGCGATAATGAGACTGAGCGGAGTCCTCATCCATATTGTGGAGCCAGTGGGTGAGGGTCGGGTGATCAAGTCCTTTTCGTGGCTCGTCGGGATGCTCGAGGAGATATTGCAGGTCTGCCCGTGGCTCAGCTACCCAAGCGGGTACGAGTAGGAAAGCAGTGATACGGCGCTTACCCTTGTAGGTACGGCGTAGCTCCGCAAGGGCTTCGACGAAGATGTCGATTCCCTTATTGCGATATTCATAGCGTCCCCCCAGAGAGACGAAGAAGTCCTTGTCCGTGATCTTGAGTCCTGTAAGAGCCGAAGCAATATCCGCTAGACGCTCTCGAGCAGTCTTGCGTGCCTTGTCGAAGGCACGCCCACGGGGTACGAAGTCTCCCTCGAAACCATTAGGTAGGACGATAGGCGTACGCTCGATGAGCTGGGTGCATTCGCTGGCGGTGAGCTTGCTGACGGTGGCGAAGATGTCAGACACGTGGGCAGCACGCTTCTCAATGCCATGCTTTGCCTCTACGCCTAGTTCGCTTGCCATCTGGTCGCCATTGTAGTGAGGCATCCAGGCGTATAGCTGTTTGCCGTTGCCTGCGATGGAGCGACCGACGGTAGTAGCGTGGGTAATGAAGAGGGTGCTGAGTGTGGGCTGATAGAGCTTGCTCCAGAGCAGTCCCATTGCTGTCTGCCATTCGTTGAAGATCGCCACAGGGCGTGCCTCAGGCTGTAAGCACTCTAGGACGCTGTGCATCACACGGGCTGCTGCCACAGAGAAGAGGCAGGATTCGTCGTAGTCGCCGTAGCCCTTGTCGCTCTGCACGCCATACTGCTCCCACATACGGAAGTATATATCGCCCTTCTCTTCCCATAGTGGAGAGAAGTCCACAAGGATTACAGGGGGCGTGCCTGGGATGCTCCACTGACCGACAGCGGTGCGTAGAGGGAAGGAAACCTGGACAGTCTCTACCCAGGGGCGAAGGATCTCGGGAATAGTCGGGTCGAAGTCTCTCGGGAGCGTGCCTGCCTCGCCGAGCAGTGGTCCGACGAAGACCACCTGCCCGTTGTGCTCCTGCATCATTACTCGGGCACGAGAGGAGAGGACGGTATAGATGCCACCCATCTTGTTGCAGACCTCCCAGCTTGTCTCTAATATGAAGTTGTTCATTTGTAGTCGTTGGAGAATATTGGTAGTTGTGGTTGTTGCTTAGTTCAAATGGGATAGCGCTTAGCGACGTCCTTTGGTGCTGCGCTTTGTCGCCTTGCGTGTGGCAGGCTGACGCGAAGCCTTGCTACGTGGTGGGCGTGTCGAGGGTGCCTTGCGTCGAGGTTTAACTGCCACGAGCTCGGGAGTCTCTCCAGCTGTGAGTCTGCCGACAAGGGCAAAGTCAAGGAGCTTGCGCTCGAGGTTGGTCTGTGCTACCTGTACACGTAGCTTGTCGCCGATGGTGTAGCGGTTGCTCGTGTGTCTGCCGATGAGACTATACTGTGAGGCATCGTAGGTATAGTAGTCGTCCGTGAGGTCTCGGGCAGGGATCATGCCCTCGCATTTGGTTTCTTCGAGCTCTACATATATGCCCCATTCAGCGACACCTGTTACCACTCCATCGAACTCTTGTCCGAGGAATTGGCTCATGTACTCGACCTGCTTGTAGCGAATAGATGCTCGCTCAGCTTGTGCAGCAAGGTTCTCCATTGCAGACGAATGATCGCACTGGCGCTCTAGCTCATCCTTGTCTACGCTCGTCCCCTTGTCAATGAGGTAGTAGGTCAGAAGGCGATGTGCCATCAGGTCAGGGTATCGACGTATGGGAGAGGTGAAGTGGCTGTAGTATTTGAATGCCAGTCCATAGTGCCCGATATTCTCCGTAGTGTAGATCGCCTTCGCCATGGCACGCACTGCGATGGTAGAGAGTAGGTTGCTCTCCGCGTGTCCATGGATGTCGGCAAGGAAACTATTGAGCCCTTTGCTGATGCTACTATGGGTGGTGCCGACCTTGAGCTTATACCCGAGGCGTGCAGCGAAGTCTGAGAGATGAGAGAGCTTGTCTAGGTCTGGAGCATCGTGTACACGGTAGACGAAAGGACGCTCTGGGCTATTGCCACGACGGCGTCCAATGCGCTCGGCGACAGTCTTATTGGCTAGGAGCATAAACTCCTCAATGAGCTGGTGCGCCTCTAGGCTCTCCTTGACGTAGATAGAGATCGGCTTACCTGTCTCGTCGATCTCGAATCGTACCTCTGGGCGATCGAAGGCGATACTGCCCTGGGCGAAACGCTTCTGTCGTAGGATCTGAGCCAGGGCGTTGAGTTGAAGGATAGCTTCTTTGTGGTCACCTTCCTTTGTTTCTATGATTTCCTGTGCTTCTTCGTAGGTGAAGCGTCGATCACTGCGGATAACAGAGCGGACGATACGTGAGCTCTTGATCTCAGCCTCGTCATTGAGCTCGAAGACACAGCTATAGCTGTATTTGTCCTCAAGCGGACGCAGGGAGCAGAGGTCATTAGACAAGCGCTCAGGGAGCATCGGTATGGTGCGATCGACGAGATAGATACTCGTGGCGCGGGCATATGCCTCGCGGTCTATGATATCACCGGGCTGCACGAAGTGGCTCACGTCAGCGATATGAACACCTACTTCCCATAGCCCCGCCTCGGTCTGACGCAGTGAGAGGGCATCGTCGAAGTCCTTGGCATCGCGTGGGTCGATAGTCATCGTCAGCACCTCGCGAAAGTCTTCTCTTCGTTTGAGTTCCTTCGGGGTAATCTCACCGCTTAGCTTCTCAGCCGCATCGATGACAGTCTGTGGGTAAGTGTATGGCAGACCAAACTCGGCGAGGATAGCATTCATCTCTGTGTCGTTGTCTCCAGTCTTGCCGAGAATATCAACGACCTCTCCGAATGGATTCTTGTCACGAGGGGACCAGCCGAGGGCACGTACTAGGACTTTGTCTCCGCGCTGCGCTCCTGCGAGATGCTCAGTGGGAATGTAGATGTCCTGGCGTAGCTCTCTCTGTTCGCTCACGAAGAAGGCGTGTCCGCGTGTGATGCTGATGGTTCCGACGTAAGGCCGATCGCTACGCTCTAGGATCTTGACGACCTCTAGCTCACGCTGGTGATGACGTCCGCGGGGCAAGCTCATCTTGACCCGTACGCGGTCGCCACTCAGTGCGACCCCTGCTGAGCGATCACCGATGGGCTCGGGATCGCCACCTCCGTCTGGGACGAAACTTCCGTATCCATTGCTGAAGGTAATGATCCCTTCGCGAACGTCGCTGTCGCTCGTGGCTGAACGTCCGAGGCGAAAACGTCCCATCTCGACCTCTTCTAGTACGCCGAATGCCGCCATCGCCTCCAGTACACTGACGATCTGACGCTTCTGAGACATCGACGTAGTGCCGAATAGATAGCAGATTTGCTTGTAGTTGAATACTTTGTTGGGTTCGCTCTCGAAGAGTCGCTTCACAGTCTCTTCGATCTGTTCGTTCGTGATGCCACGTCGTGGGGTGCGTTGTGGTTTAGACCCTTCAGTGCGCCCTTGGGGCTTAGCTTTATGTGGTGCGTGGCTACGAGGTTTGTCGCCACCATTCTTAGTCTTCATAATTAAAACTCATTTCCACAAAGATACGATATTCCCCAAGATTTGTCAAGATGCCTTCGGAGCTAGCTCGTAGGCAAAGGAAGGCGTGTGGGGTGTTGGCTTTCGTGCCCTCAAGGCTTGACTGTATGATTTCGTCGAGTTGTCTATCCAGTCCTCTCTCTCGACTTGCCTTGACACTCCTCCGACACTCAAGTAGAGACTCGAGGGACACTTAAATAGGGACTCGGGGGACACTCAAGTAGGGACTCCGTCAAGTCTCTACTTGAGTGTCGGGGGAGTACCGAGATGGAGGTCATCCATACGCGCACGCGTGCGCGTATGCGCGTAATTATATTCGGTCTTGGCTCTTGGAGTTAAGGCAGGGCTGGAGACTGTATGAAGGTGTGATAAACTAACTGTTTGTTTAGATGAAAATAAATTGCTAGATTTGTGGCAAAGCCCTGGAGTAGAATCTAATTACAGGCTAGCCTTCCTGTGGCATTGCTCGGGCTTAAGGTTAAAGAAGTCGCACATCTAGTATTGAGTACTATGGGCAAGCTTACCGACTATTGGGATCGAACTATCAATAGGCTCTTCCCAACGCTCAAGATGCAGGTCGCCATGCTGGTGCTTGCAGGAGGGTTCGTTGGGCTTACTGCTTACCTGATCTACGTATCCAAAGCTTACAGCTATCTCAGTGATAGCCCCGAGGTCTGCATCAATTGCCATGTGATGGGACCATACTATGCCACGTGGCAACATAGCTCGCACTCTGACGTAGCTACGTGTAACGACTGCCACGTCCCCCACACAAGTCTCCTAGCCAAGTATATGTTTAAGGCATCGGATGGTCTTCGCCACTCGACGGTCTTTACTATGCGTGGTGAGCCCCAGCGTATGCAGGCAATACCTGCAGCGCAGGCCGTCATCTATGAGAATTGTGTGCGCTGTCATGGACAGCTCAATCAAGAGTTCGTTCGGACAGGTCACCTTACAGCTCAGGAGGTTAAGCACGGAGACGAGCGTGCCTGCTGGGACTGTCACCGCGATGTCCCTCATATGGGCAAGACGAGTCTGTCTGCGACTCCCGATGCTATTATCCCTTATCCTAAGTCTCCCGTGCCATCTTGGCTCAAGGAACACCTAAACAAGAAAACAACTTAACGAATAACGGTCACTATGAATGCAAAGCGAAAACTAAAGCCCTGGCAGAGCTGGGCGATCTTCGGCGGAGCTATGGTAGTAGTCTTCTGCCTTGGGCTATTGGCAGCGTCTGTTACTGAGCGTCGCGCAGAGATAGCTAGCATCTATGCCAACAAGAAGGATCAGCTAGCTCCCCTCGAGGCGCGCAATGAAGCCTTCAAGGGCAACTATCCCCGAGAATACGAGACGTGGAGACGTACCGAGGATACGACCTTCCGCAGTGAGTTTAACGGTAGCCAAGCGCTCGACGTCCTAGAGCAACGTCCCAATATGGTCGTGCTCTGGGCGGGTTATGCTTTCTCGCGAGAGTACACATCGCCACGAGGGCATATGCATGCGATTGAGGATATGACTCGTACCCTACGCACGGGGCATCCTGGGGTAGAGGGTGCTGGAGACTTGCAGCCTGGTACCTGCTGGACGTGTAAAAGTCCAGACGTGCCTCGTATGATGCAGGCGGTAGGTGTAGATGCCTTCTACAGCAGCAAGTGGAGTGAGATGGGCAGTGAGATCGTCAATCCTATCGGCTGTGCAGACTGCCACGATCCAGAGACTATGAGCCTGCACATATCTCGCCCGGCTCTCCTGGAGGCCTTCCAGCGTCGAGGAGTAGATATTACTCAGGCGAGCCACCAGGAGATGCGCTCGCTCGTCTGTGCTCAGTGTCATGTGGAGTATTACTTCCGAGGTGAGGGTAAGTACCTTACCTTCCCCTGGGATAAGGGCTTCACTATGGAGGATGCCGAGCGCTACTACGACGAGGCTGAGTACTACGACTACATCCACACGCTGAGCAAGACGCCGATTCTCAAGGCTCAGCATCCAGACTTTGAGATTGCCCAGCAGGGCATACACGCCCAGCGTGGAGTGTCTTGTGCAGATTGTCATATGCCTTACGTGAGCCAGGGTGGGGTGAAGTTTAGCGACCACCATATTACCAGTCCGCTGGCTAAGATTGATCGCACGTGTCAGACCTGCCACCGCGAGAGTGAGGAGGTGCTACGTCAGAATGTCTTCGAGCGTCAGCGCAAAGCTAATGAGGTGCGCAATCAGCTAGAGACAGAGCTTGCCAAGGCTCACCTAGAGGCGCAGTTTGCTTGGAGCAAGGGAGCTAGCGAAGACGAGATGGCACCCGTGCTCAAGTATATTCGTCAGTCTCAGTGGCGCTGGGACTATGGCGTGGCGTCCCACGGGGCTTCGTTTCATGCTCCTCAAGAGATTACGCGTATTCTCAGCAATGGGCTAGAGCGTGCCATGCAGGCGCGTCTAGAGCTGTCTCGCGTCTTGGCTCGCCATGGATATACCGAGGCTGTGCCCCTCCCCGACGTCTCTACCAAGGAAAAGGCACAGCGCTACATCGGGCTCGACCCCGAGCAACTCGAGCATAGCAAGGCGGAGTTTATGCGGACTATCGTCCCCAAGTGGGTAGAGGAGGCGAAAGCTAAGGGGCGTCTGATGGCGCGTAGCTAGTCAGAGTAATAATATAGGGCTAGGGGCGTGGCGAGTCGCGCCCCTAGTGCCTCTCGCTAATATCATCAAGTGAACATATGTGGCAAGATAAATGGGGCTGGCGTGAGGGCTGTCTGATCGTGGTAGGGCTTGGTGCCGTAGGTCTAGCGCTACATCTAAGCATTGGCTCTGTGCCGAGGGAGGCTTTCGCTTATCCTATCAATGCCTTGTGGGCACTGGCACTTCTCGGGGTACTTGCAGGCTATCAGTGGATAGGGGGGAGGCATGCACGCGGTGCGCGCTTTTTCTCTGGGCAGGTGGCGACATTGACCTCTATCGGAGGTGTTATGCTCGTGCTTCTGCTGATGGGCTTCACCAAGCAGATCCCTTCGACGATGGGAGCCGAACTCTCCAATCCCATACACGCCATTGGGCTTAGCTCGATCCTCTCTACCTGGTACTTCCTCCTGCTGTATGTATATATGCTATTCGTTTTGGGGTGTGTCACGCTCCGGAGGATCGTCTCGATGAAGCGTCGCTTGAGGGACTTCGCCTTTGTGATGAATCATCTTGGGCTGTTTCTTACTCTGCTCTTTGGGCTAATGGCTTCGGCAGATATGCGTCGCTATCGTATGCAGGTGAATGCAGAGAGCGAATATCCCGAATGGCGGGGTATCAATGAAGATACAGGACAGCTGGAGGATCTCCCTCTAGCCCTCGATCTGCGAAGCTTCGAGATAGAGGAGTATCCGCCCAAGCTGATGATGATCAGCAATAGCGAGGGCAAGCCACTCCCACTGGCTAGACCACAGCATCTAGCTATAGAGCGTGTGCCGGTCAGTGCAGAGATCAATGGCTGGCAAGTCGAGGTGCTGGAGTATCTACCATATTCGGCAGGTGTGGTGACGAGAGATAGCACAGGGCTGACGCATTAAAAAGTTGCTAGCTTTGTAGTCGTAAAGCAAAAGCTAAGTATAAACCCATAACTATAACAAGCATATGTACGCCCAACTACTGAATAGCCTTCGCCTAGTCTCGGATCCACGCAGAGACAGAA
>JBHACZ010000089.1:0-38691 GCA_041854825.1 Porphyromonas sp.
GAAGCCTAACAACGATCCCGCAGATCCCAAGGAACCCGAGAAGCCTAACAACGATCCCGTAGATCCCAAAGAACCCGAGAAGCCTAACAACGATCCCGCAGATCCTAAAGAGCCAGAGAAGCCAAACAACGATCCCGTAGAGGAAGCTCCCGAGCCAGGCAAGAGCAAGGTCATCATGTTTGATTTCACTGGACAAGGCTGTACTTACTGCCATAGCTGGCTGGAATCATCCAAAACCAATCAGGTCAATCTCGCCCCCAACTTCATCGTCGTCAATCTGCACTGCTCGGCATTCTCGACTGCTGAGCTCTATCGCCAGGAGGCTGCCCAGTACTTCAGATACTATGGCTTCCGTGGAGTACCAAGCTTCGTATTCAACGGCGACAGGAACATCTCCCTCTCGCGTGATCAGATGATCAACCTCCCCGATATCCTCGACACCAAGATCGAGTCTCGCCTCACAGGCAACCGCGTAGATCTCTCTGTACGCTCTCGCATATGCAAGGGGCAGAGTGAGCGCATCGAAGGGCGCAAGCTCCGCATACTCCTCTGGATCACCGAGGATGAGATCCTCGCTTCACAGAAGGATGGTTCTGGTCGCTGGATCCAGTCCTACCAGCATGAGGATATATTCCGTGGCTCACTCAATGGGATGTGGGGAGAGGAGTACCAGCTAGGCACACCACTCAATGCCAACTACACGCTCCCCGAAGGCATCTCGAACCCTAAAAATCTCGAGCTCGTGATGATGATCCTCGATGACAGCACGCGTCAGGTGATGGATGTAGAGCGCATCAAGCTCTAGTCCCTCGACCCGCATACCTATTACAATGCCAACGGGCGACCTCATCAGTGAGGTCGCCCGTTGGCATTGATAAGAGGTCACTTGAGCTTGGCAGCTTGCGCTAAAGAACGAACTTCACCGCTGTGCTTCCCACGCGTAGGATGTACACGCCATGCTCCAGGGCTGGCAGACTGAGAGCCTCGGTAGCCTGCGCCTGCACCCATAGGCTACGCCCATCGATCGTGTAGAGCGCAGCGCGCTGACCGATGAGTAGCTGAGGTACCTGCACCTCTACCTGTGCGCCAGAGATCGCGATCTTTAGCTCTGGCTTCTCGCTGGGGAGCAGAGCCGACGAGAGTGGAATGCGTAGCTCGTGATCAAGGAGACAGCGCACGGAGTAGCCCATGAACTTGTCTTCGAACCAGCTGTTGAACACATTCGAATCCCAATAGAAACGCGTGAAGATCCCCTTCGTAGCCTCATAGTCTGACTCCGTCGTAGACCAGAAGTACGCCTGCAGACCACGTGCCGAGTACCCATTGAAGTATTTACTCGTGGAGGTCGAGCCTGCGGGCTGTAGCCCAAGCATCGCCTCGTCCGTCCCTTGCAGGAGGCTTGAGGCGTTGCCCGTGGGAGGTACCGTCCAGCCTGTCGTAGCCTTGACGAGCTTCCCTGCCGAGAAGGATACGACTGCCTCGCTATCGGGGTCAGGCATGAAGCCTGAGCGATCGAGGTATGCGCCGAGCACCATCCAGTCTTCCTTGCTCGGGATACGTGTATCGGCGAGGGCAAGCCCGAGAGGGGAAGTCACGGCGTACCAGTTGTACAGTCCGCCGAGTGTCGCGAGGTTGTCGGCGTTGGCATCGTAGATGGTATAGGCAGGGCTCTTGGTAGCCTCCCAGTCTTCCTTGTTGAGACCTGTCGTGATGGGCGAACCATCGATGAAATGCTTGACACGCAGGTTTTCTCTTGTCCAGAGTTGCTTGCCTATCTTCACGACAGGGTAAGCGTCTTCCTGCGCTGTACGTTCGTCCCAGATCATCCATTCATATATCTGTGCTGTCGAGGCGAAGGCTTCATTCGGGTCATACGAGATCGTTCCATTTGCCTTGATCGTCACCTGTGCTCCAGCACCTGCGCCTGCGATAGGCTGACGTGTCGCAATGCCGTTCGAGGGGTCGAAGGATATACGCTCGCCCGCCTTGAGGTTGTAGCCATTGAGCATGTCCAGCACCTCGTTGGCAATGGGATAGATGACGAAAAGGCGCTCTGCCTTATCTACCGTCACCACATACTCATACGAGGCGACAG
Source organism: Porphyromonas sp. (assembly GCA_041854825.1). Taxonomy (GTDB): domain Bacteria; phylum Bacteroidota; class Bacteroidia; order Bacteroidales; family Porphyromonadaceae; genus Porphyromonas. Next base: position 2,096 of record JBHACZ010000089.1, read on the forward strand.
CATTCAGTTCACCCTCGCCACTCCATAGGAATAGGACATTGCTTTTGGCGAAATGCTCCGCCTTGAGATCTGGCACCCGCACCTGTGCGGATAGCTCGGAGCCAGCACCTGTCAGCATGGTCATCGTGAGGGCTGAGACCATAATGCCCTTGATAGTAGTAGTCAGTTTCTTCATACTTCGTTCTATTGAGGTGATACTATTATGGGTTATCACGAGCAAATATATAGATTTCGACTATACAATGCGAATATTCTCGCCAGAAATTTCATTCTACCCAACATCTCCTATCACAGACCGTAGCCCCGACAAGTCTCAGAAGTTCGCCCCCCCTCGGAGTGTGTGTCTCATGTCTAGACCATCTCGGATGACCAGGATGATTGACCTTCGAGAGCGATCGGAACTTAAGTTTTATCGCCGAGGGGACTTACCTTAAGTCGCCCGCGGGACTTACTGTAAGTCGCCGAGACGACTTAAGGTGAAACGCCCCCATGCGTACGCGCGCGTATATGCGGGCGCACGCGCATGACTTAATTACGGTCTCAGCGCAACGTTCATTCGTCCCCACCAGTGTCTCGATCCACACGGCTACCTTCGCGATAGACAGCAGGAGACTGCCCGACGAGGCGACGGAAATAGGTGCCGAAAAAGGACTTGTTCGGAAAATTCAATTCATCTGCAATCTGTGTGACGGTCAGTGAAGTTCCCTTTAGGAGGGTACACGCTGCCGAGATAACCATCTCATTGATGAGGTCGAGAGGGGCATGCCCACTGACTTGACGGATGACACGGGCGAAATATTTGGGCGTGAGGTGTAGTGCAGAAGCGTAGAATGACACCGATCGCTCACGTCGATAATGCTCATAGAGGAGCGTAAGGAAACGCCGATATAGTTCCTCCTGATGACTGTGTGCATGAGGCTCGGCATCGAGTATCGGCAGGGTATAGATCTGCGCCAGACGCTGGAGCATTGCCGAGAGATAGGTGCGGGCAAGTCGTTCACCCGCCTCGCTTCCCTCCGAGAGGTGATCCGCCAGCATGTCGCAGAGGGAAATCAATTCACGCCACTGGGCAGAGTCTAGGTGACGAATAGCATGCAGGTTGGTCGTCTGAGCAAGCTGGTGCAGGACACGCCCAAGCCCCATATCCGACACACTCTGCGGAGAAAAGAAGACCGTCCGCACATGGATCTTCTCCGTCTCCTCCAGCACCTGCACGATGCTATTGGGCGCGATGACACAGACATCCCCCGCGCCACCAGAGTATTCGGAGAGGTTGATCTTGACACGGCCTGCGCCCTGCACGCAGTAGAGGATAGCGATCCCCTCTAGCACATGAGGCCTAAGCAGATCAAACGTACCGTCCAGCAGTGGAGCGGGTTCGTTGGCTACCGAGAGCATCCTATCTCTAGAGACGATCACCCATGGAGGGAACGTCTGCACGACATCGTGCGCGATTCGATTATACTGGCTATGCATGGGGAGCATGGTTGTTTTCGTATCCATTACAAAGATAGCCAAAAGCGACTAATCGAACACCTCTCCACCCTTTCTCGTACCATTCCGTCGGGGCGAATCCTCTACCTTTGCAGGCAAAAAGAGGCTTACAGCATCCGAAGCCCTCTAGAGACAAGAATACAAGCAAGAAATCAACGATAATGAAACGAATCTTCCTTCCGCTACTCCTCCCGCTCCTTCTTCTTAGCTGTGCAGGTGGAGGTGAGCGCACCGGGCGAGTAGCCAGCGTCAAGACCATCGAGGTCGGCACGGCTACAGGGACTACTACGAGTTCGTTCCCTGGCAAGGTCAAAGCCTCGGGAGAGGCAGCCCTGTCCTTTCGCATCGCGGGACCCATCAGCCGTATATATGCACGCCCAGGCAAACTCGTGCGGCGTGGTGAGGTGCTGGCGACACTCGACTCCCGTGACTACAGCACCCAGCTAGCGGCGACAGAGGCAGAGTACGCCAGCGTACGCGCTCAGGCCGAGCGTATCATCAAGCTTCACGAGGCACAGAGTGTCTCGGACAATGACTATGACAAAGCCGTCGGTGGACTGCGACAGATCACCGAGAAGCTACGCGCTCATCGTGCTGCCGTGGCAGACACTCGGCTCGTTGCTCCCTACGACGGCTATATCCGTGAGCCACTACGACGCGAGGGCGAGACCGTCGGGGCTGGCATGCCAGTGCTGATGATCTACTCCGATGCTACGCCCGAGGTAGAGATCTCCATCTCAGCACAGGACTATATGCGCAGGGATCAGTTCGAGAGCTTCGTCTGCACCACCGACGTAGCAGGCTCCGAGGAGATCCCCCTACGTCTAGTATCCATCGACCCTATTGCCTCCAGCAGTCAGCTCTACACGGTACGCCTAGCTTTCGTCCCTAAGGCAGATCAGACACTCCCTACAGTAGGGATGAATGCCAACGTTCGCATACGCTACACGACCGACACTACCCAGGTCGCCACCATCCCGATGACGGCCATCTGGGAGCGGGACAAGCGTAGCCACGTCTGGCTTATCACAGCAGGCACACCCGCGACGATCACTGCCCGAGAGATCGAGCTCAGCGAGATCAAGCGCGACGGCACCGCCGTCTGCACAGGGCTAGAGCCAGGTATGATCATCGTCTCGGCAGGGGCTTCTACCTTTACCGAGGGACAAGCCGTGCGTGCAATCTCTGCCCCTTCACCCACTAACGTCGGCGGACTGCTATGATGAATCTAGGTAACTGGGCGCTAGACAACCGCAAGCTCATCTACTTCATCCTCGTGATGCTCACCCTCGGGGGCTACTCAGCCTACGAAAGCATGAGCAAACTCGAGGATCCCGAGATCAAGGTCAAGCAGGCTGCCGTCGTGACCCTCTACCCTGGAGCTTCCTCGCACGAGGTAGAGCTGGAGGTCACGGATCCATTAGAGAAGGCCATTCGCTCCATGCCTTCCGTCCGACGGGTGACCAGTTCCTCGCAGGCGGACGTCTCGATGATTACCGTGGAGATATCAGAGCTTCTGAGCAATGACGATGTAGAGCAAGCCTTCGACCTCCTGCGACGTAAGGTCACAGACACGCAGACGGCATTGCCTGGAGGCGCACATACCTCGGTAGTGCTAGACGGTATGGGCGATGTCTTCGGGATGTTTTACGCCATGCGGTATGATGGTTATTCACCTGAGGAAGCCGAGCAATATGCCGACCTCGTCCGTCGCGAGATACAGTCTATCAAGGGTATCTCACAGGTCTCTATCTATGGCACACAGCCTCAGACGATCAATATCGACCTAAGCGAGGAGCGCCTGGCAGGGCTAGGCGTCTTGCCAGCTCAGGTACTCAAGCTCCTACAGGGGCAGAACGAGACCATCTACTCGGGCTACTTCGAGACAGGCGGTCAGCGACTACGCGTCTCGGTCAGCGACCGCTACCGTACAGTAGAGGATATCGCCAGCCTTATCATCCAGAGCCCCACAGGCAGCCAGATACGCCTCGGTGACGTGGCGACGATCTCCGAGGGCTATGCTACCCCCCAGCGTACGGCTCTGCGCTACGATGGTGTACAGGCACTAGGCATCTCCATCTCTGCACGCTCAGGGACGGACATCACGGCTATAGGCAGGGAGGTCGAGAGCCATCTAGCAGCTCTGCAGGAGAGTCGCCTACCTGCAGGCATCACACTAGAGAAGGTCTTCTATCAGCCCGAGCGTGTGTCGTCAGCTCTGTCTGACTTTATGATCAACCTCCTAGAGTCTGTACTGATCGTCGTGATCGTGCTCATCTTCTTCATGGGTTGGCGTAGCGGGGTCATCCTCGGCACAGGACTTGTGATCACGGTGATGGGGTCAATCCTCCTGCTAAGTCTCTTTGACGGGACATTGCAGCGCGTATCACTTGCCTCCTTCGTCCTAGCTATGGGGATGCTCGTGGACAACGCTATCGTAGTACTCGACGGCATTCAGCTCGGTCTCGCCCGTGGAGACGAACGACGCAAGGCACTTACACAGCCAGGGCTACAGACGGCAATGCCACTCCTCGGGGCGACGCTTATCTCTATCCTCTCCTTCTTGCCTATATTCCTCTCGCCCGACACTACAGGAATATACGTCCGCGACCTCTTCATCGTATTGGCGGTCTCTCTCCTGCTCAGCTGGGTATTAGCACTCGTACTCAATCCCATCATGGCGAGTAGCATGCTTCACCCCAGACCCTATGAAGATCAGAAGGGCGACCCTTTCGACGGCAAGGTGTACCGCTGGATAGAGCGTACGCTAAGCTGGATACTCGCTCACCGTGCCATCAGCCTCGGTGTCATGGCGATCCTCGTTACTGCCAGCGCGTGGGGTTACAAACTGCTCCCTCAGGGCTTCTTCCCAGACATGGACTACGACCAGCTATATATCGAGTATCGCCTTCCCGAAGGCTACACGACCGAACGTGTCGATAGAGACCTCCTCGAGATAGAGACCTATCTGAAGGCGCGCCCCGAGATCCAGCACGTGACCGCCTCTATAGGTGGCACGCCCTCACGATACAACCTCGTGCGGAGCATCGCTATGCCCTCCCTCTCCTACGGCGAGCTGATCGTGGACTTCACTTCGCCTGCTGACGCCCTCGCATCTCTAGATGAGATACAGGCACATCTCTCTGCCCAGTATCCAGAGGCACAGGTACGTGTCAAGCGGTACAACCTCATGTTCAAGGAGTATCCCATCGAGCTAGAGTTTCGCGGTCCCGACCCTGCCGTCCTACGTGATCTCTCGGCACAGGCGGTCGCCATCATGCAGTCCAATGATCAGACGCTCATGGCGCGATCCAACTGGTTCCCTCGTGTACCCGCCCTGCGCGTCGAATATGACCAGCCACGTGCCCTACGCTCTGGGTTAAGCCGACAAGATATAGGACTCTCGCTCCTGAGTGCAACCTATGGGCTACCCCTCGGGACATTCTACGACGGGGTAGAGCCCAAGGCGATCACCATCCGCACGGTCGATCATGAGGGCAAGCCGCTCGAAGGGCTAGACCAAGCCGCGATCTCGAGCATGATCCCCTCGCTCGATGCCCTAGATCCCACCATGCTCCAGGGGCTAATGACGGGGACAGTTACCCGCGATGATCTCGTAGCACGCCTTGCTAGTCCATTACCTCTAAGCAGTGTGACCGACGGCATTAGCCTACAGTGGGAAGAGCCTGCCATCCTCCGTACCGATGGCAAGCGAGCGATCAAGGCACAGTGCGTCCCCGTCACTGGCGTCTCCAACGAGACACTCCGCTCTGCCCTGGCTCCTGCTCTAGAGGCGATCACCCTCCCCGAGGGCTACTCGATGCGCTGGGAAGGCGAATACGGTGCCAGGGACGAGGCGACGCAGTACCTCTTTCGTTACTATCCCCTAGCAGTCGTACTCATGATCGCCATCCTCATCATGCTCTTCGGGGACTATCGCAAGCCTCTCGTGGTCGTGCTATCGCTCCCCGTGCTTGCCATCGGTGTCGTCTGGGGAATGATGCTCTCGGGTAAGGCTTTCGGCTTCACTGCCATTGTCGCTGTCCTCGGGCTCGTCGGGATGATGATCAAGAATATCATCGTCCTGCTGGACGAGGTCGTCCTGCGCACCAGCGAAGGGATGCCCGAGTACGATGCCCTACTCTACTCTGCCAAGAGTCGCGTTCGCCCCGTGATGCTTGCCTCGGCGACGACGATCCTCGGGATGTTCCCTCTGCTTGGTGATGCTCTCTTCGGCCCTGCAGCAGTGGTCATCATGGCAGGGCTAACGGTCACCTCTATCGCGACGATCCTTTTCTCTCCGCTCATCTATGCCCTTCTATATAGAGTGCACAGACCTCGGACTACCGCCTAACGACTTCCCTTATATGACTATGTCTAGATCCATCAGCCGTCCTATCATCATAGCTCTCATCGGGCTTCTCCTCGGCACGAATGCCCAGGGGCAAACCGAAGCTACAGCCGTCCCTTACGCGCTAAGTCTCGACGAAGCCCGAACGCAGGCACTCGAGCATAACGCCCAGATACAGATCGCACGCGAAGAAGCGCTCGGCGCTCGCTACCGTCAGCGCGCCATGCGCTCGCTATATCTGCCACGCCTCAGCGCCTCTGCTTACGCCCTCTACACCACATCCGTGAATGGGACGCTCCAGCTCGGCACGCTGCCCCTACCTGCAGGGCTGAGCCAGACACTCGGCACACTAGCCCAAGCGATGCCCCAGCTTGCGCCCCAGCTGATGCCACTGGCGGGCGGTATTCCTCTGCCCGATCTCAACTATCGCCTAGAGCTGGACGGTAACTATTACGCAGGGCTGTCTCTCACACAGCCCATCTACACCGGGGGCAAGATCACCTCTGCCAATCGTATGGCTGATCTCGCCCGCTCCATGACTGAGATCGCCACACGGCGTACCGAGGCGGAGGTCATCCTTGCCACGGACGAGGCATATTGGCTTCTCGTGCAGGCAGAGGCGATGCATACCGTTGCCACCGCCTACGTCGAGACCATCGCCGAAGCGCACCGCACCGTGACCAATGCCGTACAGGCAGGCATGCGCACCCGTGCCGACATCCTGCGCATCGAGGTGGAGCAGAGCAAGGCAGAGCTACAGCGCGCCCGAGCTAGCAACGCCATCCATCTCGCACGGATGAATCTCGCCCAGACGATCGGGCTGCCCCTCTCTACCGAGATCAGCCCCTCCGAGCGTCTCCCCGAGCTCATCCCCTCAGAGGCAAATGCGCCCCTCGGAGATCTCTCCGCACGTCCCGAATATCAGCTCCTCGAGCAGCAGGTAGCCCTGCGTGCTGCAGAAGTCAAGCTTACGCGAAGCGAGTTCCTCCCCACCCTAGGCATCCAAGCCAGCTATGCCTACACCCGAGGTCTAGAGCTCAATGATCACCTCCTACTCGATCGTGCAGCTCCTGCCGTCGTTGCCTCGCTCAATATCCCCATTCTCAACTGGGGCGAAGGACGCAACAAAGTGCGCCAGGCACGCACCCAGCTACGCATAGCCGAGCTAGAGCGCGCCCGCCTCTCTGAGCGTATGCTTCTCGAGCAGCAGCAGGCAGATCACGCCTACCGCGAGGAGGCACTAGCCCTTACCCTAGCTTCTCGCACCCGCGCTCAAGCCCTCGAATTGCTACGTCAGACGCGCGACCGCTACGATGCTGGGCTCGAGACGACAGCGACCCTTCTCGAGACCCAAACCCTTGCGACGCAAGCGGAGAGTGCCTACATCGTCGCCTGCACTCAGCTTGCTTTAGCGCGCACTCGGCTACAGCGTGTACTCGGACAGCTCCGCTAACCAAGACATGACATAAGCCTCGGGATACTGCACCCTCCAGCACCCCTCGACCCCACGATATCGACCTACTGTTTACCTCGATCGGGACTTACAGTAACTCGCCAAGGTGACTTACCTTAAGTCGCCCGCGGGACTTACTGTAAGTCCCGATCGAGGTAAACAGTAGGTCACCAGCACAGGAGGCGGAGAGATAAGGGAGAGTGTCAATCGTCCATTGCACGCACGTATGCAAAGGGGCGCGTGCGCGGTCATTATAGAGCTGAGGGGCGGGAGGGACATAGGCGAGTGGGAGGGACGCTGGGCATTCGCAGGGGATTAGCTACCTTTGTCGTGACCGTTCGACTAGGCTCATGCGTCATGCAGGAATAGAGCGAAGCGGTCTGACTCGACATAGGAAACCAAGGTGAATACTTACGGACGAATGCTTAGGCTGACCAGCTGGGGCGAATCCCACGGCACAGCTATCGGTGGGGTGCTAGATGGCATGCCCAGTGGCATTGCTATTGATCTAGAGGCAGTACAGCAGGAGGTGTGGCGACGTTCGCCAGGACGCAGTGCATTGACCTCGCCACGCACCGAGCGCGACAGCGTCGAGATCCTCTCAGGTCTGTGGCAGGGTGTGACGACGGGGACGCCTATCGCCTTCGCTGTGCGCAATGGCGACAGTCGTAGCACCGACTACGACCATCTGCGCGAGCCCTTCCGCCCTGGACATGCGGACTACACCTACCACGAGCGTTATGGCGTGCGTGACCACCGCGGAGGTGGCCGTTCGTCAGCACGCGAGACCATAGCCCGCGTCATCGCTGGGGCGATCGTTCGCCAGTGGCTGAGTACACTCGGGATAGAGATAGCAGCCTGGGCAAGCCAGATAGGCGATGCCGTGTGTCCCGACAGCTCGGCGAGCTGGGAGCTCATTCGCCAGGCACGGGGTAACGCACTACGCTGTCCCGACCCTATGACCCAGGAGGCTATGACCAGCGTCATCGAGACAGCACGAGCAGAGGGCGACAGCGTCGGAGGCGTCGTCTCCTGCTGGGCAACGGGGATCCCCATAGGACTAGGCGAACCCATCTATGACAAACTCAGCGCACGCCTAGCGCAAGCGATGATGTCCATCAACGCTGCCCGAGGCTTCGAGCTGGGCGATGGCTTCGCCCTCTCAGCCATGCGAGGCAGTGAGGCAAACGATCCTATGCTCCTTAGCCCAGAGGGGAAAGCGCGTTTCACCAGCAACCACGCAGGTGGGACGCTCGGAGGACTAACCACAGGCGAAGACCTTCGCATGCGTATCGCCTTCAAACCCACCCCCACGATCGCCCTACCACAGCAGACCATAGACCTGCACGGACGAGAGATTACCCTCGAGGCAAGTGGTCGCCATGATCCCTGCGTCGTCCCTCGGGCAATAGCCGTCGTGGAGGCAATGTGCGCCCTCGTCCTGGGCGACTTCGTCCTCCTACATCGAGCCTATACAGCTGGACAGTCCCCTACCCTTGGGGCATCTCACACCACACCCGAAAACAAGCTATGAGTGCAAGCACGGGAGTAATCGCTCGGCAGAGTCTCTGGGGAATGGTCGCTACCTATATCGGTGTAGGCATAGGCTTCTTCACGACATTCTTCGTCCTAACGACCTACCTCACCCCCGAGGAAGTGGGGCTGACGCGCCTACTCGTCGAGATCGCCACGCTCATCTCGGGCATTTGCCTGGTGGGGCTCAGCACCTCGATCAGCCGTTATTTCCCCTATTTCTACGAAGAGCCTACGGCGAGCAATCCACGCCCCAGCCATCGGGGCTTCCTGCGCTGGACACTCCTAGTCTCGGGCATCGGCATGGCGATCACCCTCCCGCTCGTACTGCTGGGGCAGGGAGAGATCACACAGCTACTGGGGCAGGGGAGCGAACTTCTCGGACGCTTCTACCTTAGCCTTATCCCTCTGACCATCTGCCTTACCCTCTGGACGATCGCTGAGCTATATGCTGTGCAGACGCTCAACATGATCGTCCCCAAGGTCATCCGTGAGCTCCTGCTACGCATCTTACTCATGCTCGCCTACATCGTCTACGCACTCGACTGGGTAGACCTCACAGGCTTCGTATATCTATTCGTAGGGTGCTATGCCCTGTGCATGCTGGGAGCTTTCGCCTACCTCGGACGCATCACGACGCTCACGCTCAGCTATGACCCTACGGTGGTCACCCCCGAGCTCCGCAGAGGCTTCGGACGTTACACCGCCCTGGCGATCCTCTCTACCGTGGGGACAACCCTTGCGGGCAGAATGGATCTCTTCATGCTCACAGTGCTGGATACGGAGGGACTACGTAGTGCGGCGGTATTCTCTATAGCATTCTTCATGGTCTCTATCGTGGAGATCCCCACGCGTGTACTCATCAGCATCGCCACAGCACGTATAGCCCGCGCGATGAAAGACGGTGATCTCACCTCCACCTCACAGCTCTACGAACGTGTCGCCCGCTATCAGCTCCTCACAGGTCTAATCATCTACATAGGTCTGCTCGCCTCAGTAGGCACCCTCATCGGGCTAATGCCTGCGAGCAAGGACTACACAGGTAGCGCGGGCGTTTTCGTCATCCTTGGCATCGCCAAGCTTATAGAGGTAACCTTCACCCCCCTACATCCCATCGTCACGACCTCCCGCCACTATCACTGGAGCCTATACTATACCCTATGGCTCTGCCTCGTGGCATTCGTAGCGAACGCCTACCTTATCCCTGCCTGGGGCATCGAGGGTGCAGCTATGGCAACCCTCACCACTACGGCAGTGGGGTATGCCCTCCTACAGGCACTCGTCTACCTACGCATGGGCATTCATCCGCTCTCATGGCGACTGGCAGGCGTGGCTCTCCTTGGGCTTGTCCTCGCCGTGGCACTCCCTATCCTGCCCGAGCCGTCCAACCCCTACCTCTCCATCGCCGTACGCTCAAGTCTCGTCCTCGCACTCGCTGGCGCAGGCACGCTCATCCTAAGGCTAGCACCCGAGGCAATGCCTCTAGTGCACAAACTGCTACGCCGATGAAAGTCGTCCTCGTCTCGACCTATGCCGCTGGCGGAGGTGCGGCGAACGCTGCCATCCGTCTCCTAGAGGCTCTTCGCTCACGTGGAGTCGATGCCCGCCTCATCGCCCTATGGGGTGAGGATGCCGACATAGAGAAGGCAAACGACCGCCCCTATATCGACATCCTCACCCGACATGGCGGTATTACTCGCCTACGCGCTAAGGCAAACAAAGCCCTCGAGCGCCTCGACCTTCTGCCCCATCTCCTGCCTAGTCACCTCACAAGCCTATGGCGTATCTCCTCCGCCCCCCTCGGGCTGAACATCACGACGCACCCATGGATCCGTGAGGCGGACATCATCCATCTACAGTGGACGTGTCACGGGCTACTGTCTCTACCGGGGCTAAAGGCTCTCGCCTCTCTCGGCAAGCCAATCCTCTGGACACTGCACGACCTCTGGGCGGTGACGGGTGGCTGTCACCTCCCGTTTGCCTTCCGTGCTACAGGCGCAGAGCTGTGCCCTAGACTTGGTGCTGGCTGTGGCTCGTGCCCCCTGCTGGGCAGTCGCGCTAGCGCAGGTGACCTGACCTCTAGACTGCACGCACGCAAGGCTTTTCTTCGTCAGTCTCCTTTCGGCTATGTCGCCGTGAGCCACTCGGTAGCCGAGCTATTTGCGCGTGCTACAGGGCAGTCAGTCTCTGCCATTATCCCACCTGCCCTAGATATAGCACCCCTAGAGCCAGCACCACAGCAACCCGCCTGGTACGACCCGAGTCGTATATATATGCTCATCTCGGCAGCCCGTCTAGATGACACAGTCAAGGGAATGCCCCTACTGCGAGAGACGATGCAGGCACTCGCACGCCTTGCGCCCGAAGCCCTTCGCCAGCGTCTGACCCTCGTGCTGGCAGGTGACATTCGCCAGAGAGGAACCCTCGGCCAGCTTCCGCTACAGATACTCCAGCTCGGACGCATCTCGGGCGAAGAGCTACACGCCATCAGCTATCATGCGCACATCGTCCTCTCCACATCACTCTACGAGACCTACGGACAGACGCTGACCGAAGCTCTGGCTGTCGGCACGCCCGTAATAGCTTTCGCCTCGGGTGGTCCTCGAGATATTGTCTCCTCTGCGGCTGCGGGCAGACTTGTCGAGCCATACGACACGGAGGCGTTCGCCCGTGCGATCCTTGCCGTGGCACAGGAGAGCGAGCAAGGCATCTTCACCCGTGCAGAGCGCAGGGCATCGCTCCCCGCGACCGGCTCCGAGGCTGTCGCTGACGCACATATTCGTCTCTATACGAGCCTCGGCAAGCACTAGCCCTTACTGCCATCCATCCCCATCCTCTATCATCAACCCTCAGATGACTTTACCCCGCATCTCCATCATCACCATCAGCTACAATGCTGAGTCCGTCATTGCACGCACCCTCCGTAGCGTCGCCGAGCAAGACTATCCCCACATCGAGCATATCATCGTAGACGGTGCCTCGGCAGATGGCACACTCAGTCTCGTGCATCAGCTCGCACCCCACGCCCTAGTCGTGAGCGAACCGGACCGAGGCATCTATGATGCGATGAACAAAGGTCTACACCGAGCCACAGGCGACTACGTATGGTATCTCAACTCTGGCGATGCCCTCCCCTCACCCTCCCTCGTCTCCGAAGTAGCACAGGCAATAGCCTCTGCCCCTACATCGCCCGATGTGGTCTATGGCGACTGCCTACTCATAGACCATGAGGATCGCATTCTCGGCCCTCGTCGTCTGCGCCCGCCTCACACATTGTCGTGGCGAAGCTTCATCGCTGGGATGACCGTCTGCCACCAGAGCTTCATCGCTCGGCGCGATCTCTGTCCCGACTATGACCTGCGCTATCGTCTCTCGGCAGACGTGGACTGGTGCATCCGTGTCATGCAACAAGCGAGCCAGTACCTACACATCGACAGACCCCTCTCGCTCTATCTCTATGAAGGGGCTTCGACCAAGCACCATAGACGTTCGCTCCTCGAGCGTTTCGACGTGATGCGTCGCCACTATGGACTACTGCCCACTATCGGGGCTCACCTCGGCTTCGTCCTCGGCATCCGCTAGGGCGAGCGTGCTCGAGGGCACGCCTACCTCATCAATAAGCATCGGACGGGTTGGATTAGTCATGCTAGTCCGACCCGTCCGATGCTATTGCGACAGCGCTCACAGAGAGGCAGATCCTCCATACACCATAGAATAAAACCCCGAGCGTAGGTACTGAATCTCTAGACCAAAGTTTGGTTTACATAGACCAAATCCTGGATTACATAGACCAACGTTTGGATTACATAGACCAAACTTTGGTCTAGAGATTCAGTACTCATAGCTGGAGGTTTTCTGTATAGGATCTGGGAGGTTTCTTTTAGCGCGCGAGTTCGAGAGGGAGCAAAGTGGCTCAATCTATCAAGCCCTAGAGACGCAGAATACCAACCAATGGCACCTCGCAGAAGGCTCTGTACCTACTCGAGGGGATGGCGTTAGGACGAAAACGTATTTTTTTCCGCATTGGAATGCCGAGATATACCTAAATAGGCTATCTTTGCGGAATGAAAGAGGAGATACTCCGCCGCATGCGATATAGACAGTCGCCCCCTGCGGATAACCTCTCGAGTGCATTGCGATAACAGTAACTTAATAATCAATAATGTATGTCGTGGTTAATTAAATCTTCGATTGGGCGCAAGCTGGTGATGAGTATCTCCGGGCTGGCCTTGATCCTGTTCTTGACCTTCCACATGTCGATGAACCTCGTGGCTCTCTTCTCTGCGGATGCCTACAACATGATCTGTGAGCTCCTAGGTGCCAACTGGTACGCCCTCGTGGCAACCAAGGGCCTAGCACTCCTCTTCCTTGTACACATCGTGTACGCCATGATCTTGACGTATCAGAACGGCAAGGCTCGTGGTAATGACGCCTACGCTGTACCCAACAGACCTAAGGGCGTAGAATGGGCATCGCAGAACATGATGGTGCTCGGTGTGATCGTACTCCTAGGTCTTGGCCTGCACCTCTTCAACTTCTGGGCGAAGATGCAGCTCAACGAGCTCATAGGTGTACACGAATTCGTCCTCGGAGGCAAGACGCTCACGCCTACGGATGGTGCAGGCATCATGATCTACACGTTCGGCAACCCTATCTTCACGGGTCTATATCTCGTGTGGCTTGCAGCACTATGGTTCCACCTCACGCACGGCTTCTGGAGCTCACTGCACACCATCGGATGGAACAACACCATTTGGCTCAAGCGTCTCGAGTGCATCTCTACGGTTTACTCGACGATCATCGTGCTTGGCTTCGCTACTGTAGTCATCGCCTACTGCCTTGTAGCTAACGACATCCTTCCTCTGCCTGGCACAGGCTGTGAGACCGCTATCGAATATTCCTCGTATCACTAATTAAGCTCAGCTATCATCATGTCTAAGATAAACTCTAAAGTCCCTGCTGGACCACTAGCCGAGAAGTGGACGAACTATAAGAACCACCAGAAGCTCGTTAATCCCGCCAACAAGCGTCGCCTCGACATCATCGTCGTAGGTACAGGTCTAGCTGGTGCATCTGCAGCTGCCTCACTCGGTGAGATGGGCTTCAACGTCCTCAACTTCTGCATTCAGGACTCTCCCCGCCGTGCACACTCTATCGCTGCACAGGGAGGTATCAACGCTGCCAAGAACTATCAGAACGATGGCGACAGCGTATATCGCCTCTTCTACGACACCATCAAGGGCGGTGACTACCGCGCTCGCGAAGCTAACGTATATCGTCTAGCAGAGGTGGCAAACTCTATCATCGACCAGTGTGTCGCTCAGGGTGTACCTTTCGCACGCGAATACGGCGGTCTACTAGACAACCGCTCATTCGGTGGTGCTCAGGTATCCCGTACATTCTACGCCCGCGGTCAGACCGGTCAGCAGCTCCTCCTCGGTGCATACTCTGCTCTGAGCCGTCAGGTAGGTAAGGGCTCTGTTAAGCTCTACACACGCTACGAGATGCTCGACGTCGTGATCATCGACGGTCGTGCCCGTGGTATCATCGCCCGCAACCTCGTCACGGGTAAGATCGAACGCTTCGCTGCCCATGCCGTAGTCATCGGTACTGGTGGTTATGGCAACGCCTTCTTCCTCTCGACCAATGCTATGGGCTCTAACGGCTCTGCAGCTTGGCAGTGCTTCAAGAAGGGTGCTTACTTCGGCAACCCCTGTATGGCACAGATCCACCCAACGTGTATCCCGGTACACGGAGAGTTCCAGTCCAAGCTCACGCTGATGTCTGAGTCTCTGCGTAATGACGGACGTATCTGGGTGCCCAAGAAGCTCGAAGATGCCAAGAAGCTACAGCGTGGCGAGATCCGTCCTACTCAGATCAAGGAGGAAGACCGTGACTACTACCTCGAGCGTCGTTACCCAGCATTCGGTAACCTCGTGCCTCGTGACGTAGCTAGCCGTGCTGCCAAGGAACGCTGTGACGCTGGCTTCGGTGTAAACAATACTGGTCTTGCCGTTTACCTTGACTTCTCATCTGCTATCCAGCGCCTCGGCAAGGATGTAGTAGAGGCTCGCTACGGTAACCTCTTCCAGATGTACGAGAAGATCACTGCGGACAACCCCTACGAGACTCCTATGATGATCTACCCTGCCATCCACTACACGATGGGCGGTATCTGGGTAGACTACGAGCTACAGACCACTATACCAGGTCTCTTCGCTATCGGTGAGGCAAACTTCTCCGACCACGGAGCAAACCGCCTCGGTGCTTCGGCACTCATGCAGGGTCTGGCAGATGGTTACTTCGTACTCCCCTACACGATTCAGAACTATCTCGCCGATCAGATTCAGGTACCTCGCTTCTCTACTGACCTGCCTGAGTTCACAGAGGCTGAGAAAGGCATCACTGACCGCATTCAGAAGCTCATGAGCATCAAGGGTAGCCAGTCTGTAGACAGCCTGCACAAGAAGCTAGGTCATATCATGTGGGACTTCGTCGGCATGGGACGTGAGAAGGCTGGTCTAGAGAAGGCTATTGTCAAGCTCAAGGATCTCAAGAAGGAATTCTGGAGCGATGTACGTATCCCTGGTGAAGCTAACGACCTCAACGTAGAGCTCGAGAAAGCATTGCGTCTGGCAGACTTCATCGAGATCGGTACGCTCATGGCTCACGATGCCCTAGACCGTGAGGAGAGCTGTGGTGGTCACTTCCGCCTCGAGCATCAGACTGAGGAAGGTGAAGCACTGCGTCACGATGATCAGTTCGCCTATGTATCGTGCTGGGAATACCAGGGCGATGACAAGGATCCTGTGATGCACAAGGAAGACCTCACCTACGAGTTCATCGTTCGTCAGCAGCGTAATTACAAGAGCTAAACCCTCTCTCACCCTAAAGAAATCAAGACAATGGATAAGAATATAAACATCAAGGTTAAGGTTTGGCGTCAGAGAGGTCCACAGGCTAAGGGCGCATTCGAGACCTACGAACTCAAGGATATCTCACAGGGCAGCTCATTCCTCGAGATGCTCGACATCCTCAACGAACAGCTCGTTCGCCAGGGTAAGGAACCCGTAGTATTCGACCACGACTGCCGCGAAGGTATCTGCGGTATGTGCTCGCTCTACATCAATGGTCACCCCCACGGACCCGATGACAGCATCACGACCTGTCAGCTACACATGCGTCGCTTCGACGATGGAGACACGATCACGGTAGAGCCTTGGCGCTCGGCTGGATTCCCCATCATCCGCGACCTCATGGTAGACCGCTCTGCCTATGACAAGATCATCCAGGCTGGTGGCTTCGTATCGGTGAATACAGGCGGTGTACCCGATGCTAACGCCATCCCCATCCCCAAGGTAGATGCAGACATGGCAATGGATGCCGCTGCATGTATCGGCTGTGGTGCTTGTGCTGCTGCATGTAAGAATGGTTCGGCTATGCTCTTCGTCTCTGCCAAGGTGAGCCAGCTCGCCCTGCTCCCTCAGGGTAAGGTAGAGGCTGCTCGTCGTGCTAAGGCTATGGTAGCCAAGATGGACGAACTAGGCTTCGGTAACTGTACGAACACCCGTGCCTGCGAGGTAGAGTGTCCCAAGAACATCTCCGTGAGCAACATCGCGCGTCTCAACCGCGAGTTCATCTCAGCTAAGTTCAAGGACTAACCTCCCCACCTAGCAAAGCATTCGCCCCCTAGATTCCCGAGTGGAGTCTAGGGGGCGAATACTTATGGTCTCTCAATAATCGGATATATCTCTGCCTTATTCCCCCTTTTCCGTTTCATCGGAGACCCTAGTGATGTGTATCACTTAGTCTGGGCGACGATGCCTTGCTCTGCGCCTAGCCTCTCTATTCACTTGCCCACCGCACAGCACAAGAAGACAGCCAATCATCCCAAGCCCTACACCCCACTGGCTATAGGGGACAGCACGGTGTAGCGTATAGCCGACCACAAGCACTAACCCTCCGCTCCAGAAGAGCTTCTTGAAGAGAGGCATTGGCTTACGCTGGGGGCGAACATGAGGTTTACGAGCGAGAGGTGATCCTCGGCGGAGGGGCTTACTCGGCTTAGGAGGGGTGTACAGACCTGTCTTACGAGCGACGATAGACATCACCATCATACACAAACTCCAGACTGCGAAGAGCAGAAGTGGGATCTCTATCCTATCTCTCATATAGAACGCTAGGACGACGATCACGAAGAGCCAAAGGTAACCTATACCCGACAGTATATCTAGCAGTGTCATCTTTGCAGATGATGACGCGCTGGGGGACGAAGTTTGTTCTCTATTCGGTGAGGGAGTGAGATTGATTTGTGCCATATTTTCGGCATAATAGAACCGAGCAGGTAGGAGCGCACACGTTCCTCCCTACGGGACAAAGTTAGTTTTTACGCACGGCGCAGGTCAGCTCCCAGATGACCACGAGGAGATCGAGAGCCAGCACCACGAGGGCAAATATCCAGGCAGGAGACCAGACGGGAGCGACATTAAGCAGGACGAGCGTCGTGATGATGAGGAGAGCGCCTCTGACAGCATTCGTCCATGACCCTGCCAGGAGTGCGGCATTGAGGCGTGTGTAGAGCTTGTTCATAATCCTTGCTGTCTGTTTAGTGAGTTCACGGAGCGAGTCTTTCGCCCCGCCTAATAGCAAATATAGCAAGATTCACCCTAAACGCCAACATTCCACCACAGCAGGGCAAGACCTCACATCACGATAAAACAAACCCGCCACTTACCTTAGAGAATCTATAGACCAGGCTTTGGTCTACATAGACCAAAGTCTGGATTACATAGACCAAAGTTTGGTTTATATAGACCAAGCTTTGGTTTATATAGACCAAGCTTTGGTTTAGAGATGTCTTACCCTAAGTCGCCCAGCTTTCTTACCCTTACGCCCGAGCTTCATTTGCCCGAAGTCATCCCGCCTGCTCACCCGAGCAGGTACCGATCGCCCTACTTACGACGTCCCCGCCCCACACCCTAGAGGTGTGAGGCGGGGAGATGGGGTCGGCAGTTTGGCGACAAGATATAGCGTTACCGAGCGCGCGAGATGAGGATCATTGCGCCCCAAGCCAATAGAGAGGGCAATAACCAGGCTGCGCTGTAAGTGCTGAGCGGTAGCATCGTGTGCCACGACATATCTACCCCCACGAGAGGCAGGAAGTCGGGTAATGTGAAGGCAAACGCGACCACCGTCACCACACGATAGATAGCGGGCGTGGCGTACCGCGCGGGAACAAGCCCCAGCAAGATCAGCATTACCACCGTCGGATAGATAAGCACGAGGGCAGGACCAGCAATGGAGATAATATACTCCACACCCGTCTGCCCGACGATGACCCCAAGCCCACAGCCGAGAAACACCGTCGCCCGATACATCCACCGACGATCTGAGCATAGCTCCTGCATGAAGTCCGCTGCTCCCGTGATGATCCCCACAGCTGTGGTGAAGCACGCGAGGCTTACGCTAATGCCGAGCAAGCTCTGTCCCATAGAGCCGAGCGTGTGCCAGCTCACCGCCCGTAGCATCTCTGCCCGAGAGATCTCCGTGCTACCGATGACAGCGCCGAGGCTTGCCCCTGTGTAGATGAATCCCGCATAGATAAGGGCGAGGACGAGCGTGGCGATGATACCCCCCGCCAGGAGCATCCAGCGCTGCTGTCCCTCACCGATCGCCCCCTCCAGCCGCAGAGAGCTGGCGATCACGCCACCGATGATGACGCACGAGATCCCATCAAAGGTCTGATACCCCTCCAGTAGCCCATAGGCAAAGGGATTACTCAGCGTAGTGGGCTGTATCCCAGGTGTGAAGGCGAAGATTGCCCGCCCGACAATAAGCACAATGGTCACCAGCAGAATAGGCGTGAGATATTTGCCGAGGATGTTCAGCACCTTGCCCCGCCAGAGGCAGAGCACAGCCACGAGAACGAAATAGATGAGGCTATAGCCCAGCGAAGAGATCGGCAGATGCTGGCTCACCGCCAGTTCGTAGCTTACCGATGCCGTGCGTGGAATCGGGAACGAGAGGCAGATCACATACATCAGCACCCCCAGCAGTACGCCGAAGATAGGATGCACCCGCGAACCGAAAGACACCACCGAACCGCCCGAACGCGCCTGAGCGAATATCGCCAGCAAAGGGATAAACACTCCCGAGACACAGAATGCCAAGGAAACGAGTACCCAGTCCTCGGCAGCCTTTAGTCCTAGAAGCGGAGGCAATATAAAATTGCCACCACCGAAGATCATTGAGAACATGGCGAAGGCTACGACGAGCATCTTACCGATAGGGGGAGTCTTTGTCTGCATGCTTATTGGAGCTTTTGGGGACAGATATAGGACAAAGTTACGCTTTCGCCCCATACGCACAAGGGCACAGCACTATCCCCCCGACCTGTCCACACCCGCACCTACCCCGCACCACTCTCAGCTCATGCCCCTCTGCCCGTCTCTCACATGGTGTCCTCCGTGTAGAGGATGTGCGGGGAGATGGTTATCTTTGTAGATATATGGAAGCTAAGGATTATTTGATGGAGCTGATCGGGCATTCGTCACGGGCAATCTTCCTCACGGGGAAAGCTGGCACGGGCAAGACGACCCTTCTGCGCCGCATTATGCAGGAGACGTACAAGAATGCAATCGTCACTGCTCCCACAGGTATCGCTGCGCTCAACGCTGGCGGTGTTACCCTCCACGCCCTCTTTCAGATACCCACGGGGATCTTCCTGCCCGAGGAGCCACGCGGTGCCTTTCGCTCTGCGGAGGCAGTCTATACGCCCTCGACCCTGTGGCGACAGTGGCGCATGCACGAGAGCAAACGTAGGCTCCTGCGTAGCCTCGAATTGCTGATCATCGATGAGGTCAGTATGCTCCGCGCCGACACATTAGACTGCATGGACCTTATCCTAAGGCGTGTGCGTCGGCGCCCCGAGCCTTTCGGGGGATTGCAGGTGCTATTCATCGGTGACCTCATGCAGTTACCTCCCGTCACTCGGCAGAGCGAATGGGAGTTGCTCTCGCAGTACTATGAGGGGATGTTCTTCTTCCAGGCACGCGCCCTACGGGGAACACCCCCGCTCTACATCGAGCTGGAGCATGTGTACCGACAGGCAGACAGCCGATTTGTCTCCGTACTCAACCACCTTCGGCACAATGCCCTCACGGGTGAAGACATTGCCCTCCTGAACCAGCACGTGCGTCCAGGCTTCGACAGCACAGAGCAGGAAGGGTATATTATGCTCACGACGCACAACTATAAGGTGGACTCCATCAACCGCAAGGGACTCGACCGCCTCTCCACGCCTGCGCACTTCTACTCTGCTGAGGTAACGGGCGACTTCGCCGAAGGGCTATACCCCACCGAGTACCGCCTAGAGCTGAAGGTCGGTGCGCGCGTGATGTTCCTGCGCAATGATACGGCGACACCCCGCAGATACTACAATGGCAAGATCGGGATCGTCCACTCGATGAGTGCGGACGCTATCCACGTACGGCTAGAGGATACGGGCGAGGTAGTCCCCGTCGAGACCTACGAGTGGACGAACGTTCGCTACATCCTTGACCCTGGGGTGCAGACCCCTAGAGCAGAGGTGCTGGGGACCTTTAGGCAGTTCCCTCTAAGAGCTGCATGGGGGATCACCGTGCACAAGAGCCAAGGGCTGACCTTCGACCGTGCTGTCCTCGACCTAGAGCATATATTCTCCGCTGGGCAAGCGTATGTCGCCCTGTCGCGCCTTACAGGGCTGGAGGGGCTGGTACTCCTCTCACCTATCGGCACGGCACAGCTCGCTCCGCCCGAGGAAGTTGCCCGATATACCGACCAGACGACCGATGGCGCGATGCTCCGCCAGTGCCTCGACGAGGAGCGACGCGCCTACTGGAGCCGCATGACGCTCGACTCTATGGACTGGGGCGAACTTACAGACCTATGGCGCACCCACAGCCTTAGCTACGCCGCCGAGAGTGACCGCAGTGCCAAGAGCCACCATGGGGACTGGGCAAGCGAGCGAGCTTCCGAAGTCGAGAGACTGCATCGCACTGCCCTACGCTTTCGCGAGCAGCTGCGCGGGCTGTGGCAAGTAGAGCAACCCGACATCCCTTTCATCCGTCAGCGCATCTCCAGCGCAGTGGGATACTTCGCGCCCATTCTCCTAGAGATCCTATCGGGCGTTCGGGAGCGTCAGATGGAGATCGCCACCAAGAAGAAAGTCAAGAAATACCTTGCCGAGCTAGAGACCCTTCGTCAGAGCCTCATCGCCGCGATGCAGGGACTCCTGCGCCTCGACGCCCTAGTAGGCGCCCTTGCTCTCGGGCGTGCGACAAGTCGCCTAGAGCTGGGGATCGACGAAGCACTAGAGTCATGGCAGGCTGAGGCAGAGCGTAAGGCAGAGGCACGCCGCCCCGCACCAGTGAGAAGTGCCACCCCTACAAACGAAACCGCCTCACAAGGTAAGCCATCAGCTACCTCACGAGGCAAACGAACATCCGCAGAGCCTAAGCCCCACGTCGAGAAAGAACGTACACAGGAGATCACCCTTCGCCTATGGCTCTCGGGGCTATCACCCGAGGCGATCGCCCAGGAACGCGCTCTGAGCGAAAGCACCATCATGGGACATCTCGCCACCCTCCTCGAGCAGCATGCCATCGCGCCCGAGTCGCTCTTTGACCTCAGCGAAGCCGAGGAGGCAGTCGCCTACTTCCGCAAGCAAGGACGCATTCCACCCCTGCGCGAGGTCTACGAAGCCCTCGGGGAGCGATATACCTATGGGCAGATACGCCTTTTCCTCTCCTACTACGAGACCTATCTGCGCTAGGGCTAGAGCATGCGCGTGGCAACGGCAGCTGTCGCCACATCGATAGAGACAACGCCCGCAGACTCTAGGAGCATCATGATCGCCGAGAGCGTCGCACCCGTGGTCAGCACGTCATCGACCAGGAGAATGCGCCGTCCCGTAAGCCTTGCCCGAGCATTAGGTGCAAGGACGAAAGCCCCCTGCACGTTCGCCATACGGGCAAGCTTGCCCAGCTGGGTCTGCGTCTCAGTGGGTGCGGGACGGAGGACTAGGGCATCGGTGGCAGGGATGCCAAGGTGGCGAGCTAGGGCGCGGGCGATGAGCAAGGCTTGATTGTACCCGCGAGTGCGAAGTCGCTCCTTATCTAAGGGGACGGCAAGGATTAGGTCATACGTCCCAGACAAGTCATAGCATCTCGTGAGCATCTCGGCGACGAGATCCGCGACCTCTCGATACCCACGATACTTATACGCATGCACTAGCCTCTGCACATCCGCTCCCCTACGATAGACGAAGACCGAATAGAGATGCCCAAAGGCAGGACAAGCGTAGAGCCTCTCGTCTGCGTGGTATAGCTCTGCTTTGTACAGCGGTAGCGGGCGTATGCAGGACGTACATACCCCATGCTCCCCACCCTGTAGGCGTGCACGACACAGGGCACACAGGCGTGGATAGACCAGATCGAGGAGCGGGCTGATGAGCCTACGAACTAAAGCAATCGGGCGCATAGAGCAAGGCAATCAAAGTCATTAGATAGCTGACAGCTCCACAGATCAAGCAGGGAGCGCATGACCTCATAGAGCCAAATAAGGAAGGCTAGCACCCACACGAAGGTCGATGACCTCTCTCGTGGGTGCTAGCCTTATTATAGCTATCGACTAGGCAGACACGCACTCTCATGGAGGTGCATCTGCGGGGGTAGCTAGGGGGCGTAGATACTAGTTCTGCGCTGGCTCTGCAGCAGGCGTCTCTGCCACTGGAGCGGGAGCCTCTGCACTAGGAGCCTCTGTAGCCGTGGGGGCTTCACCACCGAAAGCGGGGAGGGCAGGTGCTGCAGGCTGTGACTGCGCAGCCTTCTCTAGACCTTCCTGCATCGCGTCGTTAGTGCCATGTCCCTGGAAGAGTACCATCGATACGATGACACAGAGTACAGCGAGCGCACCGAAGAATGACCAGGTCATCTTCTCAAGCGCGTCGGTAGACTTGCGCACGCCCATGATGTTGTTGGCAGAGGCAAAGGAAGAGGCAAGACCACCCCCCTTAGACTTCTGAACTACGACTACTAGGATAAGACCCACCGAAGCAAGCAGTGCCAGCACGATGAATACTGTAGCGAGAATGTTCATATCTATGATTTCTATTGTTTGTTATCTATATTACTATCTATCAACCGCTCGAGGAAGCGTATTTGGTCTGCAAAGTAACGGTTTTTTTTCGGATAATTCAAACTAATCGTCTTAATGATCCGCAGAGCCTTGTCATACCGCCCTTGCTTGATGTAGATCCGTGCGAGTGTCTCGGTGAATAGTTCCTCGGTGACAGGCTCCGCCTCTTCTTCGCTGGGGGTGAGGGCTGTAGCCACCTGGGGCGTAGAGACAGTCTCCTCGGCAGGGGCTACTGCGTGAGGGGCAGAGACTGTGGCGCTCTCTGTGGGGCGAGACGTCTCGTGCGGGTTCTCATCTGGGATGAGGTCAGGCAGTTCGTCTCCCGCTGTCGCCTCTAGAGGCGTGGACGTGGTAGAGGCGAAGTAGTCGCCACGATCTACCGTATCGAAGCCCAGTTCGTCGGGCAAGTCTGCACCCGAGGCACGAGCGCCATCGAGGAAGCGGTCTATCATCGCGAAGGCATCGTCACCCTCTGATGCCTCGGCAGGCGAAGCAGTGTGAGGCTCAGAGGAGATACCCTGCCCCTCGACTAGGCGATACAGCTCGTCCCGACGAGGCAGATATATAGAGAGGCGTCGCAGCTCCGAGGCATAACGCACATCCTGCGTCTGTGCTAGAGCATAGAGGTAGAGGAAGACGAAGCTCGAGGCATAGGGGTATGCCTCTACGAGCGTATGCAGGGCAGGGATGTGACTCGCCTCTAGGCGATGTGGCTCCTGCATGAGGGTCATCAGCTGATCGTGCGTCATCGGGGGTTACCAGTTCTCTACCGTAGCGTTGTAGATTTGCTTGATTAGGTCCTCCATGATCTCATCGAGGAGCTGATCCTGCACTTGAGCGAAGGCAGTACTTCGGTCAAAGTCGCGAAAGGCTCTGAAGCTTCGGTCGAAGCTCTCCTTCGGATTCTCGTTATTGACATACTTGACCTGCACGGTGACGGTGAAGGAAGTGCGGTCGGCATAGTTGTCCGCGCTGACCGATCGCGTCGCCAGGTCGTACCCTGTGATCGTACACTCCAGCTCCAGGTCGCCCCCACGGGGTACGAGGTCGAGGCGGGTACGACTCTGGTAGAAATCTTGAAGACGCTCAGTAAACATCGGGGCAAACGTCGGGTAGATGACCGCCGCTCTATTATTGACATCCGAGAGCGTGATCGTACGGATGCGGGTATAGTCGATCGATCCACCCTTGAAGCCATAGCTGATCGAGCACCCGACGAGGGTGACGAGCATGAGGGCACAGGCACCTACCCGCAGGGCAAGCGCACGACCGAGGTTAGTCTTCGAGATCATATTCTTTGATTTTGCGGTATAGGGTACGTTCGCTGATCTTCAGCTCCTGAGCGGTGGGGCGACGTCGTCCCCCGTGGCGCGCCAGAGCGGCAGCGATCATCTCGCGCTCGACTTCCTCTAGGCTACGCGTCTCGGGTTCGCTCTCTCCCTTGATCTCCTGCACCTCGACATCCTCTGCCAGGCTGTGAGGCTCAGCGGGGTGCGAGTGCAGGGGTGTGAGTGCGGGGCGAGACTTATGCTCCTCGGAGGGCGAAGCCACAGCATAGTGCGCACCAGAGCGCAGGGACTCCGCCGTGGGCGTCTCTGTGTAGGGCGTCTGCATACGGGTCTGCATCATCCCCGAGACGAGCCCGCGCAGCTCGCTAAGCTCCTTGCGCATCTCCATGAGCATGTACATGAATGCCTGATCGCTCGAGGTGTCGTGCCCTGCTTCCCGCTCCTGTGCCTGCATCCGAAGGGCTGGGCGGTAGTCCACCCCCACAGCCTGCGGGAGATACTGACCGAGCGTCTCGGCAGTCACCGTACGCTGACGCTCTAGGGCGCTGATACGCTCGGCAAGATTGCGCAGTTCGCGGATATTGCCAGGCCAGTGATAATGCTCAAGCATCTTCATTGCCTCTGGATCTAGGCGGAGCGAAGGCATCCCATAGCGGTCGGCAGTCTGGGCTGCGAAGTAACGGAAGAGCAGACCCACATCCTCCCTGCGCTTGCGCAAAGGGGGCAGGTCGATAGGAATTACGTTGAGGCGGAAAAAGAGGTCTTCGCGGAAGCGACCACGGCGCACCGCCTCGAGCATATCGACGTTGGTAGCAGCGACGACGCGCACGTCCGTCTTGATCGGCACGCTCGACCCTACGGGCATGAATTCCCCCGTCTCCAGCACACGTAGTAGGCGCGCCTGTGTAGACAGGGGTAGCTCCCCGACTTCGTCTAGGAAGATCGTCCCCTCGTTAGCCTCCTGGAAATACCCCTTGCGGTCATTGAGCGCAGTGGTGAACGATCCCTTGAAATGCCCGAAGAGCTCTGAGTCGATCGTCCCCTCGGGGATCGCTCCACAGTTTACCGCGATATAGGGACCGTGCTTACGCAGGCTATGCTGATGAATGAGGCGCGGAAAGATCTCCTTACCTACTCCACTCTCCCCGATGATAAGCACAGACATATCCGTCGGTGCGACCTGTACAGCCACCGACACAGCGTGATCCAGCAGGGGGCTATTACCCACGATACCGAAGCGTTGCTTTATTTGCTTGACGTTAATCTCCATCATCCTATTGATCCTAATCAGGCGGGACACACCTCGAGAGCGATAGCCCTCGGAGCAGTGTGACACTCTGCCAATCTGTCAGACAAAGATACACTATTCGCCCGACACCCGCACCAAACCTCATCTCCCTCTTACCCGCCCACGCCTCCACCACACACCCGAAGACAACCCGTCCTCCCGAGGTACAATGATCCTCCGCCCCACAGCACGACAAACGGAGCTATCACCCGCAGTATTCTTCAGTTCACGTCGTGAATTATACAGACCACGTCGTGAATTATACAGACCACGTCGTGAACTGTACAATTCACGACGTGATCTCAAGAAGTCTCACGGCAATAGAGCTATTTCTGTCCAGGACGCGCGCACCATAGTCCGCCCCCAGCAGAGCAACCCCGCACTACCGCTCTGTCTGATGTACCAGCTTCGATTAAATCTCTACCTTTACCCTGGCATAAGCCATCAAACTTCAAGAATACTACACTTATGATCGGAACTAAACTTACCGCCACAGGGCGACTCGTCGATACAGCCGAACTGATGCTCGTTCACCTCGACCTCAAGTCAGGTCAGCTCATCCCTGCCCACGACCATCCAGGGCAAGAGGTCTTCTTCACCGTCGTGCGCGGAGAGATCGAGGTAACCCTAGGAGGCGAAGAGAAGCACCACCTCACCCCTGGGAGCGTCCTGCACTTCGCAGGCGAAGCCTCCATCGGGGCAAAGGCTCTCACGGAGAGCGAGGCATTCGTCTACCTCATCCACCGCCGAGGCTAAGGCAGTCGCTATACAAGCCAGCGCCCCACGAGATCAGGTCTCGTGGGGCGCTGGCTTTCGTTATTGTAGGGAGAATGCCCTCCTATATATTCGGACGGGAGTTAACTATACTGCGAGAGACGCTCCGACAGCTCGATGAGATCCTTGACACGCACCTCGCGGGGCTTGCTACCTTGCTGGGGACCGACGATGCCGATCGCCTCGAGCTGGTCCATGAGACGCCCTGCGCGGTTGTAACCGATATTATAGCGTCGCTGAATGCTGCTCGTAGAGCCGGAGCCACTCGTGACGACGAACTCTGCCACCTCTGCTAGCATCGAGTCCAGACGGTCGCCAGGAGAGAAGCCGTCACCGCCTCCCGCACCATCATTGTCATTAGGCGCATCGGGCAAGACGAGGTGCTCTGCAGGCTCGGGTTGCTGAGCGATATAGTCCACGATCGCCACCGTCTCGGGCGTATCCATGAAGGCGCACTGCACGCGCTCGGCATCGCGTCCTTGATAGAAGAGCATATCCCCGCGACCAATGAGCTTATTAGCCCCTGTAGAGTCGAGGATGGTGCGCGAGTCAATAGAAGAGAACACCTTGAAGGCGATACGGGCAGGGAAATTTGCCTTGATAAGCCCCGTGATCACATCCGTCGAAGGACGCTGGGTAGCGATGACCATGTGGATACCTGCCGCACGCGCCTTCTGTGCTAGACGCGCTATGGGCTGAACGACATCCTTACCGCTGGTCATGATGAGATCAGCGAACTCATCCACGATCACCACAATATAAGGCATGGGCGTCTCGGGGTAGAGGGTATTGTAGTCCTTGATATTGCGGACGTTCGCCTCGGTAAGGAGACGATAGCGGTTGTCCATCTCGACGCAGAGCGAGGTCAACGTGGGGACGACGCGCGCCATGTCGGTAATGATCGCCTTATCCGAGTCCTGGAGCTTGATGAGGAAATGCCTTTCGATACGGCTGTACACCGAGAACTCCAGCATCTTGGGGTCGATAAGGACGAACTTGAGCTGGTCAGGTGTCTTGCTATAGAGTAGCGAGGTAATGAGCGCATTGAGCCCGACGCTCTTGCCCTGACCTGTAGCCCCTGCGATAAGCAGGTGAGGCATCTTCGCCATATCGAAGATAAAGGGAGCATTCGTGATCGTGCGCCCAATGCCTACGGGTAGCTCCATTGCTTTCTTCGCCTTGGCGAACTCGGGGCTCTCTAGTACGCCACGCATAGAGACGGTGTCGGGGGTGCTATTAGGCACCTCGATGCCGACCGTCCCAGCTCCTGGCATGGGTGCAATGATGCGGATACCTTCGCTCTTGAGTGCCAGGGCAAGGTCATTCTCTAGGCTCTTGATGCGGGAGATCTTCACTCCGGCATCGGGGATAACCTCGTATAGAGTAACCGTCGGGCCAATGATGGGCGCTCCTCCTGGCGTTACACGGATCTTGAAGTTGTCCAGCGTGTCGATGATGCGCTGACCATTCGCCTGTACCTCCTCAGGGCTTTGCCCCTTGTTGCCCGTCTCATATTCGCGGAGCAGGTCAAGCGGGGGAGGCATCCCCCCTGGAATAATACGCCGTGGAGCCTCTACGCCCTCGGGCTTAGGCTGGGATGTCGCCTGCATGGCAGCAGGCTGGGCAGGTGCTGGCGATGGAGCTACCGCCTCGCGAGGCTTGGGCGTGACGGGTATGACAGGGGCAGGAGCAGAAGCGACAGGGGCAGGCATTTCGCTTGGATCAGGTACTGAGCTATCGAGGATCGGTTCGTTTCCTGCTTCTTCGTCGTCTGCCTCTTCTCCTTCATCGGAGGCTGTGCGCTGACGCTTGGGGAAGGTAAAGACCGCACTCAGCTTTGACCAGAGACCCGTACGCTCATCGGGCTGAGGTGTCTCCACCGCCTCAGCAGGCTCCTCTGCCTCTGGCTCTTCGTCCCGTCCTGGGATGAGGTTGTAGACACGTTCTGAGGAAAGCAGTCCGAGCAGTCCACCTACGACGAGGACGCACAGCACTGCTCCGAGGGTATACACGGACGCATGGAGCGTCTCAGCGATCACACTGCCCTGACGTCCACCCCACAGCAGAGGGCTATCCGTCCCGATCCATAGGTCGATAAGGGCAGCCACGACAGCGACCCACACCGCCCAGAAGGTCGAGAGAGCGAAGTAGCGAAGCATGCGATACAGCCCTCCACGCTTTAGGCGCAGGAGAACGAGACTAAGCAAGCCAAAGAAGGCTATCTGCAAGAAAACTCCGACACCTAGGTATTGATTGAAGAGGAGATCACCTACCCTAGCCCCGACGGGACCGAGGAGGTTGCTCACCTCACTAGAGGCGGCATCCCCCACAGCGTGTATAAATGCTTGGTCGCGCCCCGCAGTGAATAGATGTGAGAGTACCGAAGCTCCGACCCCGAACGTCACCACCGAGAGTACCATCCCGACAGCCATACGCAGGCGACCCAATGTGAGCGTACGGCTAACCTCGCGCACATCAGAGCCGATGAGCAGGCGAGCGCGCATGAGCCACTGGGGTTGCTCCCCTGTACCACGCGCCTTGATCGCCTCGAAGAGCCCGTCCCACACGAAGAGCAAGACGAGGAAGAGGCTCAGCACGAGCAGTGCCACCAGCCCTGCCACGTGTACCTCTCGCACGAGAGTATCGCAGAGCCATTGCCCGATACGCCCGCCCCAGAGATGCAGTTCGTCTGCTCCCATGAGCCACGCCGAGAGCGTTGCCACCCAGGCAGACCAGAAAGCCGTGTATCCTATGAGCCTCAGATGCTTGCCAAGGCTATACTGTAAGACGCGAAGCAGGACGAGGCATTGCACTGCTAAATAGCCCATGACCACAAACACACCTAGCCCAAACGACCCGTCGAAGAGCCAACGGGCGAAGGCATAGCCCCCAAGGCCAAAGACATTGAACGCCTTAGGAGATGTCATCTCTCCCGTAGCCTCATCCAGCACAGCCTCGGGCATCGTGGCGAACGTATGCGACACGAGGGCAAAGAGCGACAGGACGACGACCACGATAGCCAGACACCCCAGCACGGTGCGCGCTCGCCCACTGCGAACATGCTCCTTCAGGAGGGACATCAGCGAGGGCGAAGCTTTGCGTTTGCCACGCGTGGAGGTTTTCCGTTTGCGTGGTTTGCCGGAGGAAGTAGTGGGACGACTATTGGCGCTCATATCTTGTTGTAATCTTCTGCTTTTTCTTAAACTTACGCAAAGATAGCTATTCCCCCCGACTTCGCTGGCGACCGATTTCCCCTATGAGCATAGCTCGCCACAGCATAGAGATCTCTACGAGCCGTGATTACCTAGGTCAGATCCCTCCGCCTCCCTAGACGAGCCACGCCCTAGGCACATAGAGAGGTAACGGCATGGCGGGAGGAAGCACTCGGGGAAGATGCACGGGTGGGGACATCCTTTTGGTGCCTTCGGCTGTTACATATACATCACCATGCTCGCGACCACCTCGCGGGCTTAGCAAATCAGGCAATTATGGCAAGAATATTCTCCAGCCTACAAGATCTCGTAGGCAATACTCCCCTCGTACGCCTAGAGCGACTAGAGCAAGCGCTCGGGCTCAAAGCACAGCTCGTCGCCAAGCTCGAGAGCTTCAATCCCCTCTCCAGCGTCAAAGACCGCGCTGCCCTCGGCATGATAGAGGCAGGCGAACGCGCGGGCATCCTTACGTCCGAAAGCGTGATCATCGAGGCTAGCAGTGGCAATACGGGCATTGCCCTGAGCTACCTCGCTCGCCTGAGGGGCTACCGCTGCATCATCGTCATGCCCGAGACGATGAGCATCGAGCGTCGCAGTCTCATCCGAGCACTCGGGAGCGAACTCGTCCTCAGCCCAGGCTCCGAAGGTATGAAGGGCGCACTCCGTGTAGCCGAGGAGCTACGCGCGACGACAGCAGAAGCGGTCTCCCTCGGTCAATTTGATCACCCAGCCAATCCCGCCAAGCATGCCGAGACGACTGCCCAGGAGATCTGGCGCGACACAGACGGCATCGTGGACTACGTGGTAGCAGGTGTCGGCACAGGTGGCACGATCACGGGCATCGCTCGAGGTCTGCGTCCGCACATCCCCGAGGTGAAGATCATCGCTGTAGAGCCTACGGCATCGCCCGTGCTAAGCGGTGGTACACCCGGGCCACATACGATACAGGGCATAGGGGCAGGCTTCATCCCAGCCAACTACGACGGCTCACTCATCGACGAGGTCCTGCAAGCCACGCACGACGAAGCCCTCACCACGGCACGCCTCGTCGCCCGTACTGAGGCTATCCTCACGGGCTTCTCGGGTGGAGCAGCCCTGTCGGCAGCCATTAGCATTGCTCAGAGAGCTGAGGCAGAGGGCAAGACGATCGTCGTCATCCTCCCCGACACGGGTGAGCGTTACCTATCCACGCCCCTTTTCCGCATCGACGAAGCGTAATCCCCATACCCCGCAGGCTAGCACAAGCCTAGAGACGAGCGCCACAGCACGAGAGAGAACTTCCCTCACGTGCTGTGGCGCTCGCCCTTTGACTCTTTTCCCTACCTTTCTCGGCACACTTACTCAAATAATGCCAAGAATGGGACACCCATTCAGGAAGAAAAACCTACCTTTGCCCGCGATATATTTACTATAAATTATACGAATATGACTAAACCATTCGGATTGTGCACACTTGGCGCAACGCTCCTTCTCCTCTCTTCTCTTCCCCTCGTGGCAGGGCCAGTAGGACGAGAGCAAGCACGTGCCACAGCGGCACGATTACTCGGCACTCCATCGGAAGTGACGACCTCAGCACTACGTGCGGGCGAGCTAGATCCCGCCTATTATCTATTCAATGACTCCGAGCGTGGGGGCTTCGCCATCATCTCGGGCGAAGAAGATATGACCGAGCTTGTCGGCTATTCGACCACCGGAAGCATCGACCCCAGTCACATGCCAGACGGACTAGCGCGCTTCCTGCGTAGCTACACCGATCAGGTCAAGCGTGTGCGCATGGGTGGTCTACGCTCGACCTATCGCAGAGTTATCAACAGACCTCAGCCTGTCGTGAAGCCCATGATCACGACCAAGTGGGGACAGGCAAGTCCCTATCACGACCAGTGCCCTGTAGACCGACAGTCGGGCAAGCACGCCTATACGGGATGTGTGGCGACTGCTGTGGCGCAGGTCATGTATCACCACAAGTGGCCCGTCACGGGTAAGGGGGAACAGACCCACCACGTCAATGGCTTCGATCCTCAGACGGTAGACTTCTCGAAGTCCAACTACAACTGGGGCGCCATGACCCCAACCTATACTGCCCAGCCCCAAGGCAACGACACCGAGGCGCGCACGGCTGTAGCTAAGCTCATGTCCGACATCGGTGTAGCCAGTCGCATGGGTTATGACATCAGCGGTAGCGGGGTGTCTATGACGTCGGCAGCATCGGCACTGGTAGAGTTCTTCAATTACACTGCGGTCTACATCGACCGTGGAGCGCATGGCGAGATCTTCACCCAGCAGATCAAGAGCGAGCTAGACAGTGGTTACCCTATCGTCATGAGCGGTGCGGGAGCGTACACGGCTGGACATGCCTGGGTCTGCGACGGCTATGACGAGAACGGCTTCCTGCACATGAACTGGGGCTGGGATGGTGCAGGCGATGGCTATTACAACATTGATGCCCTGCGCCCCTCGTCTCTCGGCATCGGCGCAGGAGGGGGTAACTATAATTTCTTCCAGGACATCATCATTGCCCACCCCAAGAAGGACGGAGTGCCCGAGGCTGCACCGCACGCCTATGACCTGTCGATCTTCCCTGGCGGTAAGTTCAACCCCACCAGAAGCACCCAGGCACAGCGCGAGCCCTTCATCGTGACGATGTATGCCGTGGGTTACCGTGGCTTCAATACCGTTACGGCACGCTGGGGTGTCGGTGTCTTCGATGCCGAAGGTAAGCGCATTCAGCTCGTCGCGTCTACGGTAGACCCCGAGGGGCGCCTATTCACCAACGGCTCTCAGTATGCAGGCAATGACAATATCGCCCTCAACCTCGCCACGCTCCAGGATGGCAAGTACGACCTCCTGCCCATGTATGTCTTCAACAAGGAGGCATCTCCCACATGGAAGCAAATGCGCCCCGCAGTGCCTATCTCTATCGAGATCGCTAATGGACAAATCCGCGTAGTAAGCGAACCCAAGACAGCTATCAATCTGCGCATGCTCCGCGCTCCAGAGGCGACGACCAACGCCTATACCGCACTGCCCGTCCCCATCTCTGTACGCATGATCAACGAGTCACTCGCTGATGCCCACGGGCATATCATCGTCACACTAATCAACGACAAGGGCGAGCGCTCCGAGGTGGGTCGCTTCCGTCACGACTTCTTCCCCTACACGGAGATCGACCGCGATCTACTTATAGACATTCCCCGAACGATGGCAGTGGGTACCTACTCAGTCGAGATAGCTTACCTCCCCGACAGCTACGTCTTTGCCACGGCTGATGGCGGTGCTGGTCATCTTAAGATCGAGAATGGCTTCGGTCCCTTCTCGCTCAAGGTCGCCTCTTACAACGAAAGTCCTACCCTCAACTATCTCGGTGTAGAGCTGGCGGGCGAGGATGGCGAGATCATCAAGGACGAGTTCATTGATCCCACCAAGCATACCCGTCTCTCGATCTTCGCCTACCTACGTTCCCCACACAGTGGGTTCTATGGCCCGATCTCTTATTATCTGCGCGATATGGCGACAGGGGAGAAGATCGAGCTTGGGTCCCAGACTTTCTACACCGACGCGGGTCAAGTAGTGTCACAGGACAAGGTCACAGTGTCATTCTCTATCGCAGAGAAGCAGATCAAGGCAGGGCATACCTACCGCATCATCCTCGAGACCATGCGCAATGGTCAGCCCGTAGACCTCTGGGATCCTGCCAAGGAACGTCGCTATATCTCATTCGGCACGCGTGAAGCCATGCCCACCGAGGAGATTACTACTCAGACGCTCAAGCTCTACCCCAACCCCACCACCGACCTCCTCTATCTCGATGGTGCAGATCTTGCCACCGAGGTGCAGGTCTACAGCCTTGACGGACGCCTCGTGCGTCGCTTGGCACCCGAAGGGGCTAACCCCTCACTGTCTCTGGGCGACCTCCCTCGTGGTATCTATATGGTACGTGTGGCAAGCCCTGCGGGTGTATCGAGCCGCCGCATCGAGAAGCTCTAGAGGCAGTCTCATTCCCTCTCACAGACCTCCCGCCCCTCTATAGGCATCCCCTACTCGGGTCGAAGGTCTAACGTCTCAGCCCAAGGTCAGAATCCGCGGATTCTGACCTTGGGCTGAGACGTTAGACGGCCATAGGTATTACCTCGATCGGGACTTACAGTAAGTCACCAAGGCGACTCAACTTAAGTCCCGCCGGCGACTTACTGTAAGTCGCCTCTGCGATAAAACGTAAGTCACCCGAATGCCCATGCCGAGATGCCAATATCGAGATCAATGTACAGGGGCTTCGGCGATGGTGAACCATTCAGAGTGCTTTTCGGTTTGCAAAAAAATAGAGCGATATAATTTATTTTAATCTCATTTGCTCATCATAATGCCTAGGGATAGGCTTTACGACCTATCAAAGTGAATATCCTCGGGAGGACACCTCAGGACGATTATAATTAACGCGAATTCGGCGTAAGACATCCAGTGCTTACTCCTATTAGGGTTTCTCATTATGGATTAGTTTGGGTCATTAGGAAGGCTTGCGTACAGGAAAGTTCCTTTTT
Organism: Porphyromonas sp.; assembly: GCA_041854825.1. GTDB lineage: Bacteria > Bacteroidota > Bacteroidia > Bacteroidales > Porphyromonadaceae > Porphyromonas. The sequence continues at coordinate 36,200 of JBHACZ010000089.1, forward strand.
GGAGACGAAAGAAGGGAGAGCTTTGCTATGTTTGTGGTAGAAAAACAAAAAACATGGACAAAACATCTCCCCTCTAATGGTTGCCACAAATTTAGTCGAATTATATTGCATGAAGTTACACCTGGTAGTGAACCATAGGGGAGAAATCTTGAGTTACTCCATCACCTCGGGCAAAGTCAGTGACCGAGAGCCGATCAAGAGTGGCGCATTGTTTCAGAAGCTTTCGGGAAAAGCTTTTGGAGACTGCGGGTATATTTCTGGTGACATTGTCAAGCAGCTTGCCTTGCAGGGGCTACACTTCATCACCAAGCAAGCGAAGTATCACAAGCCTATTCCTATATCTATCGAAGATAAGTGGTTACTCAGCAGACGAACCATCATAGAGACTGTGATTGGGCTACTTAAGTCTAGCTGTCAGATCGAACACTCGAGGCATCGATCCGTAAATGGATTTAAGGCGAATCTCGCTGCTGGGTTGATTGCATATCAGATCCTCGTCAAGAAACCGAACATCAACCTACTACACATAGCCGCATAAACTAAGATGGCTTACGCCGAATTCGCGTTAATTAAGACAACTAAGATAGAAAGAGATTTATGCGAAGAATTGTACTATTCCTCGCCTTGGCAGTTATCGCCACGGCTGGGATGTGGGCTCAGCAACGGACGGTAACGGGAGTCGTTATCTCGTCCGAAGACAATGAGCCAGTCATCGGCGCCTCCGTAGTGGTCAAGGAGCAACCCTCTCTAGGGGCAGCTACCGACCTCGACGGGCGTTTTAGCTTTAGCGTCCCTCAGTCGGCACGCACGCTCCGCATCACCTACGTGGGGATGCGTACACTCGAGATCCCCATTACCTCTGGACAGATGAATATCATCCTACATCCCGACGCGGATGTCCTAGGTGAGGTCGTCGTCACTGGGATGGTGCAGATGGACAAGCGCCTCTTCACTGGAGCTGCGACGAAGATCAGCGGAGACAAGAGCAAGATGGACGGGATGGCTGACGCTGCCCGCGCACTCGAAGGTAAGGCTGCCGGTGTATCTGTGCAGAATGTCTCGGGTACGTTCGGCGCGGCGCCCAAGATCCGCGTCCGTGGTGCGACCTCTATCTTCGGTGCGTCTAAGCCCCTCTGGGTAGTCAATGGCGTCGTGATGGATGATGTCATAGATATCGATGCTTCTTCGCTCTCGAGCGGGGATACCACGACGCTCATTAGCTCTGCCATCGCAGGGCTCAATCCCGAGACATCGAGAGCTTCCAGGTGCTCAAGGACGGCTCAGCGACCTCTATCTATGGTGCGCGCGCCATGGCGGGCGTTATCGTCGTGACGACCAAAAAAGGTCGTGCAGGCGTTAGCCGTATCTCCTACACGGGCGAGTACACTTACCGCATGAAGCCCAGCTACCGACAGTTCAACATCATGAACTCTCAGCAGCAGAGCGGTGTCAATCGTTATACCGCCAACCTCAATACGGCGTACAACCTCCACGAGAAGCTTTCGCTCAACGTGCTGGCGAACGCTGCCCTGCGCAAGCAGAATGCTCCTGGCACCGTGTCTCGTGGTACGAACCCTGTAACAGGTGAGGTAAGTCGTGACTTCGACATCAACCCCTATTCGTTTGCGCTCAATACGAGCCGTACGCTCGATCTCTCGGTATACTACACGAGAAACTATGCCCCCTTCAACATCAGCAGCGAGCTAGCGAACAACTACCTCGACCTTGATGTGATGGACATGAAGTTCCAGAGCGAACTGAAGTGGCGCCCCATGCGTGGACTCGAGTTCCACTCCTCGGAGACGTGAAGTACTCGGGCAACTTCACCCTAGAGACCCGCCAGCTAAGACTAACCTCGGGTAGTGAGACGATCGTCTCCGCCTTCCGCTTCACGCAGACGGGTATCGAGCTGTACGAAGCCAAGCCTTTCGGCACGGCTAGCCTACGCGCCTTCACAGGCGACACCTCCGAGACCATCCCCGTACTGCGCGCTACAGACGGCACCTCAGTGCTTAGTCCCAAGCTCGTACCTCTGACGACCCTCCTCACCTCGGGCGAGAACCTCTGGTTGATGTGCAACTCTACGGTCACGCCCGCCTACACCGCCACTGGCCGTGCTATGTGGGGCTTCGAGATCTTCAAGAGCCTGTGGACTGGTCAGGCGAGCATCTACAACATCATGCTCGGGCTACCTACCTATGACAATCAGGGCTTCGGTGCCTACTCTACGGTGATCAACTTCACCGAGGGTGCCCAGTATATGCGTCTGCCGATCGACTACACGATCGACAGTGACAACGAGATCACGCTGACCTTCAGCCCCGAGAAGGCGACAGAGGCAGGCAAGGAGCTTATGCGTCAGACGATGGTACAGCTCGTCGTGGCTGGACTAGCCAATATCGGCACGGTCTCTAACTCAGATGATGCCAGCGTGATCTATTACATGGATCCCGACTACGCTTGACGCTCGTTCACCCTCACGACGAATAACC
>JBHACZ010000090.1:0-6069 GCA_041854825.1 Porphyromonas sp.
AATAGGATGTCACACAATCTATATTTACAGCGGCCTAATACGCGTGGATCTGGGATAGTCTCGAAGTATTTCATGCTTACAAAGATAGCGCTTGTATTTTGATGCGGTTGCCCTGTCGCACCTTAGGCGTTCGCCCTTGTGTAAAGACCTGCTCCGCCCGCCTCTTCACGTCTTCTTCACCTCGGGCAAGACAAATATGATTGTCTCTCGCATCGAGGGCAGTGCCTCAAGGGCTGTAAATATCTCCTCTTGCCTTGGCAATTCTTTAGTTCACGTCGTGGTCTGTACAATTCACGTCGTGGTCTGTATAATTCACGTCGTGATCTGTACAGACCACGACGTGAACCGAAGAAGTTTCGCCCGATGCACCGAAGAAGTTTCGCCCTGTCCCCTTATTTACTATCGCCTTATCCCTGTGCGAAGACCCGCCTAGACACTGACTTCTATAATGGATATGTGTCCAGGAGAACGAACATCTGCTAGGGTAAATCTGTTTCACCTAAGAGGTAATGGTCTATTCACAAACTAACAAGACAAGAAAACCAATGAGGAAGATGTATGCTGTGCTCGTGATGCTCGTGGCTGTAATGACTGGCGAGGCACAGAGCCTAGAGAAGATGCAGTGGTTCAATGAACCCTCATCTTATGAGATTAAGGGTAAGACCCTCGTGATGGACGTGCCAGGCAATACAGACTACTGGCGTATCTCTCATTATGGTTTCACGGTGGACGATGCCCCATTCTACTACGCGACCTATGGAGGGGAGTTTGAAACCAAGGTCAAGGTCTCAGGCGACTACAAGGTTCGCTTCGACCAAGCAGGACTAATGATCCGTATTGATAAGGATCATTATCTGAAGGCAGGTATCGAATATGTGGACGGCAAGTACAATGTCAGCTGTGTGGTCACGCACAAGACGAGTGACTGGAGTGTAATCGTCCTAGATAAGCCAGTGGATTTTATCTGGATCAAAGCGGTACGCCGTCTAGATGCGATCGAGGTGTTCTATTCCTTCGACGACAAGACCTATACGCTCATGCGCAACTGCTGGATGCAGGACAATACGCCTATACAGGTGGGCTTGGTCGCTGCTAGCCCAGACGGGGAAGGCTTCAAGGCGCGTTTCGATCATTTCTCTGTCAAGCATCTGCCTGACCAGAGACGACTGGAGTGGCTCAAAGCCAATGCCGAGAAATAGGCTAGTGTGATGATGATACTCTCGGATATTCAAGATTAAGGATCGCAAAGGTCGTATCACCATCGGACGGCTTAGAAACAAAAGCCCCCAGCTCTTTCACAGGGCTGGGGGCTTTTGCATTTTGGACTTAGGGTTATAGCGGGCAGAGCGTAAGGTGCTGAGATTTCTCCCACATGCTCGCTGGTGGCGGGCTGGGGAAAAAGGGCTATCTTTGTGCCTCGTACGTATATATATTATCAAATAGAAGAAGATGAAACGCAAGATCTTGGCTCTGGCATTGGTCGGAGCTTTCAGTACTGCCGTGGCTCAGCAAGCGCAGATGTTTACGCCTTATACTCCAGAGCCATTACCCACCAGTGCGCCTAGGTGGATGGAGGCAATCGCCTCAGACCCTACAGGGGTGAATTATGCCCAGATGGACTCGCTCTTTCAGGACTGGCTGGCAAACGATGTGGATGCGCGCGTCAAGACGCTAGAGCGTAAGCCCGCAGTCAATTTCTATCGTCGCTGGGCGCGTGCCGTGCGTGGCTATGTGGATCAGGATGGTCGCATCGTCCTGCCGACGATGGCAGAGCATATCGCTATGCTCGAGCGTCGCAACGCCCAGGCTCAGGCAGTGGCTACAAACGCAAGACTGCGTGCCACCACACACGGCAATCGCTGGCGCAATATCGGTCCTAACGCTACATACAAGAAGCAGGGCTCTGTGTTCAAAGAAATCGATTCGCAGGTCTGCGTCTATCGCATAGCTGTCGCCCCATCCAACCACAACATTCTGTATAGTGGGACGCAGACGGGTGTCGTCTTTCGTACGAATAACAAGGGGAAAGTCTGGGAAGCCTGTGCGCCGACGCACTCCTTTGGGGGCGAGATCTATTCCATCGCAGTATCACCGACAGATCCCAATGTCGTATATGTAGGAGGAGGTAGCAACCTCTGGAAGTCCGTCAATGGCGGTGCGAGCTGGACGAGGGAGGAGGGCATCAATATGCGCGTCAATAGCATTCGCATCTCTCCCACTGACCCTAAGCATATTACTCTGTCTGGGGGTGTGCGCGATGACAACACAGGAGGATTCTACATCTCGACGGACGGCGGTCAGACTTATCGCCAGAAGTTGACAGGCATCTGTCACGATCACGAGCTCCAGCCGGGCAATGCCCAGCGCGTCTATGTACTCTCCAAGAGAGAGGGCGAGCAAAGCTTTTCGCTACGCCTGTCAGAGAATGGCGGAGAGACATTCCGCAAAGTAACTTTGCCCGTGAAAGATATCGTAGCTGGACGCCTGGCTGTGAGCGAAGCTCCTACGGGGCGCAACTATGTCTATGCCCTCGTCAATAGCAATATGGTCTCAGCCCTCTCTGGTTACTATGGAGGTGTGGGGACACCCTCTATTCTCAAGAGTGTGAATGCGGGCGAGAGCTGGACGGATGAGACCGTGCGACAGGGTGAGGGTAGTACGCAGAATACGTTCTCGAACTACTTGGACTACCGCACGGGAGGACAGGGCTACTTCGACATGATGATCGGGGTGAGCAACAAAGACCCCGAGCATGTGATCTTCGGGCTATGCAACGGCTACCGCTCTACACGTGGCGGTAAAGGGGCTTTCGGTGAGACGGTCATCGGCGGTTATGGCAAGCTCGATGATATGCACCCCGATATGCAAGATATAGCTGTGGCTGGTGATGATACATGGATCTCTACAGACGGAGGGATAAGGTATTCGCAGAACTTCTTCGCGACTCCAGGCGAGCCGCGTCAGACAGGTATCTACGCGAGTGATTATCACGGCTTCGGTCAGGCGTGGAATGAGGATGTGATGGCTGGCGGGCGCTGGCACAATGGCAATGTCGTCCACGCGGCTACCTATGGCGAGGGCAAGACCCGACACGTCGGAGGTGTAGAGCAGTCTACAGGACACGTGATGCTGAGTGATCCCCGCAAGATCTATTTCTCTGACGATGGCATGTGCATCGTCTCTGACGAACTGGATGGACACGTCGAGTATGTGTACAATGAGTACTTCTCACGTCGCAAGCCTTTCGAGACCATACACACGGCTGGGGAGATTGCCTTCGATCCACGCTACGCACACCGCCTGATGATCCAATCCGTAGAGGATCGCTATGAGATGTATCTGTCAGAGGATGAAGGACGATCATTTCGCAAGATACTAGACACCCAGGGCGAACAGATCTCCAGCTACACCTTCGCACGCTCGGCACCAGACAACCTCTTCGTCTCGGGCATATACGATATCCATCACTCTGCCGATGGCGGTAAGACGTGGCGTACCTTCACCAAGCGACCCTTCGATATGCGCAACTCCGGTAATACCTCCTCGCAGATCGCTGTACACCCCAAAGACGAACGAACGCTCTGGATGGCTTACTCCAATACTCAAGGCAGTGTCGCCTACACCACTGACCAAGGGGAGACCTGGCACTATCCGCTCACAGGCGATATGAAGAAACGCTACTTCCATTGGGTAGTACTCGTCGGAGACGAACTCAATGGGGTCTACCTCGGCACGATAGATGGGGCGAGTGTTTATTACAAGGATGATTCGCTCCCTGACTGGATAGACTACTCGGCAGGGATTAACCCTGGGGCGCGCATCACACGTCTCACCCCATTCTACAAGGAGGGCAAGATGCGTATGGCCACCAACCAGGGTGTCTGGGAGATACCGCTCTATCGTCAAGACTTTACTCCTGTGGCTCAGCCCCTAGCGACCAATCTCGGTGGTGGTGACCTAACGGCTCGCCCCGACTACGAGGTGCAGTTCGAGAGTTACTCGATCGTCAATCAGAAGGATGTGCAGTGGGCGTGGAGCTTTAGCCCCCAGCCCGAGTATGTCAGTGACCCCACTGCACGCAATCCTCGTGTGCGCTTCGGTCGTAAGGGAGACTATGACGTGACACTCACGGTCACGACCCCTGCAGGGACTCATACCCGCACGATGCCCAAGATGATCCGCATTGGTTCTGGCACAGGCGTCGATGCTCCTGGAGGAGCGCCTATCGATGTGCGTGCTTCGGCTATCGCAGTGCAGGCAGGAGAGCCACTGCGTCTCTTCATTAGCGGACTGACGGAGGCACGCAAGCTAACGCTGCACAACTCCTCGGGCGCGCTCATCCGTCAGATGACGGCAGACGCAGAGGTGGATGAGATGACGATCGACACAGCAGGGCTTCCCGCAGGCGTGTATATATACGAGCTACGGACGGCGAGCTATAAGTCTTTCGGGAAGTTTATTGTGCGCTAGGCTTTGCCCTACGCTTTTATTCATAGCGATTACCAACTACTCATTAGATGAAGAGATTACAAACTCTAGCCTTAGCCCTCCTCCTCTCAGTAGGTGCGGCACAGGCTCAGACCCCTACGCAGGCTCAGACCTCTGAAGGCTATCTGCCCTATGCACCAGCAGAGCTACCTAGCAATGCTCCTGCGTGGATGGCAGACCTAGAGCGTGTCGAGGAGGTGAATTATCACGAGATCGTCGCTCGGTTCAACCAATACCTGCGCGACTTCCCCGAGATGCGTCGCAAGACCCCGATGACCAAGCCCGTGCTCAACTACTTCCGTCGCTGGCAGAAGACCTATGCTCCCTACGTCGATCGGGATGGGCGCATCCGTGTGCCACGCCAGACGGACTTTCGTGCGCTGGTCGATAGCGTCAATGCCCAGACGCGGGCAAATGAGGCGAGCGGTCTGCGTGCAGCCACTCCTGGCACTGAGTGGAAGCTAATATCTCCGATTGCGACCTACGACTGGAAGACAAAGAAGATGTCTCCAGCACAGGCGAATATCCAGCGTATCGGGGTCTCTCGCTCTAACCCCAATGTGATCTACTGCGGTAGCGAGACCTCGATGGTCTTCAAGAGTACAGACAAGGGGCTACACTGGCTTCCTATGGCGAAGAATCATTACTTCGGTGGCGAGATCACGACTATCGAGGTATCCTATACCAATCCCGACAAGGTCATCGTCGGGGCAGGTCCTATCCTATGGCTCACGACCAATGGCGGAGAGACGTGGGAGAATATCACGCCCAGCGATATGCGTGATGTCTATCGTCGTGTCCGAGATGCAGTCTTTCATCCAGAGAATGACAATATTATCCTGCTGGGCAATGATGCCGGTATCTACCGTACGACCAACTCGGGGACTTCGTGGCAACGCGTAGAGACGGGGCAGACCTTCGACATTAAGCTCAAGGTGGACGACCCCCAGGTGGTCTATGCTCTCGTGCGCAATGGCTATGAGGGCATTGGGCTACGCAAGAGTACGAACGGAGGTCAGAGCTTTGTCTCCAAGGGGCTAGGCTATAGCGGTTCTCTAGCCTCGGGGCGTATCGGTCTCTCTACAGCCAAGCGCGACGGCAAGTACATTGGGGCAGACTACATCTATATCTTCGCATGCCGTAGCAACTATGCGACCTCGCACAATCCGCTCTTTTATGGCGGGGCGCCTATCCTATTCAAGAGTACGAATGCAGGTGAGTCGTGGGAGATCAATGACACGATCAATACCAAACTAGAGCCCTTCGACCGTGAGGGTAGTCAAGGTTATTACGATATGGTCATCACAGCCTCGGCGACTGATCCAGAGACGATCCTTCTCGGCCTGCTCAATCTCTATCGCTCAGAGGATGGCGGTCGCACCGTAGAGAGTGTGGGGGGCTACTACGGTCGCTTTGACCTACACTGTGACATGCAGGACATCCAGGTCGTGGGTGATGAGACATGGCTCTCTACTGATGGCGGGGTGACCTACTCCACGGACTTCTTCAAGGCTAAGGCAGAGGCGCGTATCAACGGTATCTACGCCTCGGAGCTCTGGGGCTTCGATATGGGCTGGAATG
>JBHACZ010000091.1:0-8769 GCA_041854825.1 Porphyromonas sp.
ACCTAAACGTCTTGAGGAAGCTGGCCTTGGGGATCGTTAAGGCTCAGAAAGACAAGCACTCTGTGAAGAAGAGAATGTTTAAGGCGGCGATGAATCCAGAATACCTCAGAAAGCTTCTCAGAATTTGATGCGGTTGCCCTGACTTTGATAGAGGTATATCTGTTTATTCGATATAATGTCGTATCTTTGCGGGCTACTAAGGCAAAGGTAAAAAATAACAATAAGGAACAATTAGTAAATGAGCAAATTCGTTGGTAATCTCATCCCGCATACTTTCTTCGTAACGAAGGGTAGCGGTGAATCAGATCTCGAGCTGCACGCAGGCTCGTATCATATGGCACTCTATGATGCTGAAATCTCTGACTTCAACATCATGGTTTACTCTTCTGTGCTACCTGCTACGGCGCATCTCGTATCAATGGACGAGATCGACCTGCCTCCTTTCGGCTCTGAGCTCAAGACTATTATGGCCGTTTCGCACGGTCAGCAGGACGAATTCGTATCTGCGGGTATCGTCTATGCATGGATGTATAAGGACGAGAACTTCGACGAGAAGGTCGGCGGTCTCGTATGTGAAGTGAGCGGTCGCTACCGCATCGAGGAGCTAGAAGCCCGTCTGATCCGCGTGATCACGGACCTCCACGAGAAGACCTACTCACAGTACTACCTCGGAGAGATGAACTTCGTCAGCGAAGGTATCACCATCCAGAAGCGTTATGGTACGGCTCTGGCTGCTCTCTGCTTCGTAGACTTCAAGCAGCCTGAGAGTGACAAGCCTGCTGCAGGCATCTAGTCACCGACGACCTGCCTTATAATAAGGAGCGCGCCCACTACTTCGATCGAAGTGGTGGGCGCGCTCTTTATTGTGCTGGGTGAAGCAATCGCCTTAGGGGCGAGGGATGAGGGTAAACCCTGTATAAGGCACGAGTGCCTCGGGGATGCGAATGCCCTCGGGGGTCTGATGGTTCTCCAGCAGAGCTGCGACGATGCGGGGAAGGGCTAGCGCGCTGCCGTTGAGCGTGTGAGCTAGCTGGGTCTTTCCTTCGCTGTCGCGGTAGCGACACTTGAGACGATTGGCCTGATAGCTCTCGAAGTTTGACACGGAGCTAACCTCTAACCAGCGTCCCTGTGCTGCCGAATAGACCTCAAAGTCATAGGTCAGCGCGCTGGTGAAGCTCATGTCTCCACCGCAGAGGCGGAGGATGCGCCAGGGAAGTTCTAGGGCATCGACGAGCGTCTGGACGTAATCGACCATCTCGTCGAGACGCTCGTAGCTACGCTCGGGCTTGTCGATGCAGACGATCTCTACTTTGTCGAACTGATGCAGACGATTGAGCCCACGTACATCCTTGCCATACGAGCCAGCCTCGCGACGGAAGCAAGCAGAGTAAGCAGTATTGCGCACGGGTAGCTCGCCCTCGGCGAGAATAACGTCGCGATAGATATTGGTCACGGGTACCTCAGCCGTGGGGATGAGGTAGAGGTTGTCCGCTGTGGCGTGGTACATCTGTCCCTCCTTGTCAGGGAGCTGTCCTGTGCCATAGCCCGAGTCTTCATTGACGACGTAGGGAGGCTGTACCTCCTCGAAGCCAGCCTGACGGGCGCGGTCGAGGAAGAAATTGATCAGCGCACGCTGCAGGCGCGCACCATAGCCACGATAGACGGGGAAGCCAGCACCAGCGATCTTGACCCCTAGCTCGAAGTCAATGAGATTGTAGTCGCGGGCGAGATCCCAGTGAGGTACTGCGCCTTCGTGAAGCGTGGGGATGACCCCGCCCGTGCGCACCTCTAGATTGTCCTCGGCGTGCTTGCCATCGGGGACGATGTCGGCAGGGAGGTTGGGGATCTGTAGCAGGCGATCGCGCTGATCTAGCTCCGCCTGAGCCTTCTGCTCCTCTAGGGTCTTGCTTTCCTCCTTGAGGCTTGCCACACGAGCGCGGAGGGTTTCTGCTTCCTCGCGCTTGCCCTGCTTCATCAGTCCGCCGATCTCACGTGATAGAGCGTTCTGCTCGGCGAGAGCGCTGTCGAGTGCCTGCTGAGCCGTGCGACGCTTTTCGTCGAGATCGAGTACCTCGGTGATGATCTCCGTGGCATCGAAGCCCTTGCGCGCTAGACGACGGATGACCTCATCCTTATGCTCTTTGATTTGCTTGAGTGTAAGCATTGCTTGTGATTGTCTGTATAAATAGGAAGGTTGCCGTCAGTCGCGGATGGACTGAGGCAACCTCTCTTAGTTTTTGCTTTTGGATCGTGATCCGAGAGCCGAACTTTATGCCTCAGCTACTACAGATACGTACGAGCGATTGTCACGCTTGCGGGTGAATACCACCTTACCATCGATCAGAGCATAGATCGTGTGATCCTTACCGATACCCACGCCTGCACCTGGATGGTGCTGAGTACCGCGCTGACGGATGATGATGTTACCAGCCTTAGCGTTCTGTCCGCCGAATAGCTTTACGCCGAGGCGCTTGCTTTCTGATTCACGTCCGTTCTTCGAACTACCTACACCTTTTTTATGTGCCATGATTCGTTACTTCGTTTGCTTGGGGTGAATAATTAAGCTACGATCTCCTTAACGATCACCTCAGAGAACTGCTGGCGATGACCATTGAGCTTGCGATAGCCCTTGCGACGCTTCTTGTGGAAGATGAGCACCTTGTCACCCTTAACGAGAGGAGACACGATCTCACATACTACCTTGGCACCAGCTACTGTAGGAGCACCTACAGTCACCTGACCTTCCTTGTCGACGAGGAATACCTTGTCGAACTCTACTACTGCACCAGTCTCAGCGTCCTTGACATGGTGGATAAACAGACGACGACCCTGCTCTACCTTGAACTGCTGGCCCTGAATGTCTACGATAACGTACATTGTTATACTTAACTTATATTGAATAAGCCCCGTAAGGTGTCCGCCCATCCTTTGGGTGGTGCTTGATCCAGACCTCACATAGGAAAATCGCTGCAAAGATACGGACTATCCTCGACCTGTGCAAGTACTTAGTGTCTTATAACTCAATGCTCTCGGGGGATCGGGGCAATGCCTAGAGGCATCGCATGGCTCACTCTACGATCCTGAACCGAGGTGGCTGGTCTATTGGTCTAGGATTTTCTCGAAAACCTTCCACGGATTTGCCGAAAGCTCCCACCCTTTTTCTCCGATACATCCGTCTAAGAATATAAATACAGTACTATGCGCATATGAATATAGTACTGTATTCGTATAAGTATAGTACTATATTCATATGCGCATAGTACTATACTTTTGTCCTGTGATGGATGATATAGAAAGAAAATCCCTATGTCTCAGCAAATTCGCTGGGACATAGGGATAAAGTCTGTGGATGCTTTCGGTGAAAGGGTCGCAGGGATGAGGGTAAAGCTTCCTCTCGGTAGTGCTGTACGCTTGCCTTGCGAGGGCGTTCGTCCCGAGGTCTCGGGTCGAACCGACCTAGTTCACCTCGATGATGAGGGTGCGGGAGTAGCTCCAGAAGCCTTCGGGGTCGGTGATCTCGAGGTTGATATTCTTGCCGTCGGGCGTTAGGGTGTAGCTATTGGCAGGGTGAATGCTGATGAGACGCACCTTCTTCGCCTCGATAGGTAGCTCGCGTAGCTTCGTCTGGTCGGCTGATGTGAAGTAGTCTAGGCGTGCTGTGGCGATGTCGATAGCCCCGCTCTTGACGATACCCATCTGCTGGAGGTCGCTAGAGGTGCCGATGCAGTAGCGTACGAGATTCTGCTGACGCTCGCGAGCAAGCAACAATTCGTCGAATAGCTCTTGATCTCGTCGGATGCGGACAGCCTCTCTGCGGAGCGACTTGATGCGTGTGTCGAGCTGCTGGAGGGTGCTGGTGCGCCCCTCGACTTCCTTCTCGAATAGCTCTACGTGGGCGCGTTGCTGCTCGATCTGTAGGCGAAGGATGGAGATCGTCCCTGCGAGGTGGGCATTGTCCTTGCCGTTTAGCTCGAGTTGCTTGGACAGGTTGTCGATCATCTCGCTACTGCGGTCGAGGCGATCGTAGATCTGTTGCATATTCTCGCGGATGCGCTCCTGCTCACTGCGGGGAGATTCGTTCGCGCGCATATTGACGTTGATCATATTCTCAATATGGCTAATCTCCTGGAAGTGCCCTAGGACGCTCGCCACGAGCGAATCCGTCTGGAAGAATTCTTGCTCGATGCGGTCATTGACCTGGGAGATCGAGTCGTACTGATCCTTGAGATCGGAGTACGAAGAGTTGCTCACGCATGAGGTGAGGGCTAGGAAGCCTGCGAGGCAATAGATGATTTGTTGCATTTTCGGCTTAATCGTTTCGTCTGCGTTTGGACTTGCGGTCAGAGTTGTCCGCTTCGTTAGCTTGCTGGGCTAGATATTCGTCTGTGCTTCGTCCGATGAGGAGGACAAATTCTCCCCGTGGTGGGGTCTGCTCGAAGTGTGTGATGAGCTCTGCGAGTGTACCGCGCACGACCTCCTCGTGGAGCTTCGACAGCTCGCGTGCCGCGGCTGCGGGACAATCCTCCCCCTTGACCTCGGCAAACTGCGTGAGGGTCTTGACCACACGATAGGGCGACTCGTAGAGGATGACGGTACGCTCCTCGGTAGCGAGGGCATTGATTCGGGTCTGACGTCCTTTCTTCTGAGGCAGGAAGCCCTCGAAGACAAAGCGATCGGCAGGTAAACCCGATGCCACCAAGGCGGGGACGAAGGCGGTAGCTCCCGGCAGACACTCGACCTCGATGCCTCGGCGAACGCATTCGCGTACGAGCAAGAAGCCAGGATCACTGATGGCTGGCGTGCCAGCATCGGAGATTAGGGCAACGTCTTCCTCGGACTCGATGCGCTGGATGATGCTCTCTAGGGTCTTGTGCTCATTATGCATGTGATGACTTAGGAGCGGGCACTTGATCCCGTAGTGCTGTAGGAGGTGGCTGGAGGTGCGTGTGTCCTCGGCGAGTATCAGTCTGACGCGCTTTAGTGTGGAGAGGGCGCGCAGAGTGATGTCTTCGAGGTTGCCTATCGGAGTAGGGACGAGGGTGAGCTTAGCCATAGGGGTGGGGAGTTAGTTCGCGAAGGTGTAGAGAGGCGAAGGCTTCGTTCGGCTCAGTACGTCTATGACGATGTCTTTGCTCTCTAGGTGAGGGACGTGACCGGTCTCATCGGTTCGCCCGACGCGTACGCCCTTGTCGTAGTATAGCTTGCCCTCGATGGTCTTCCAGCAGAGGTCTGGGTGATTGTTGTCCTTGCTGAGGTGGCAGAGCCATACGTGGCGTAGCTCTGGAGAGTAGATCTCGGAGATCAGGTTGGCGGTCTCGGCATTGCTGAGGTGTCCCTCGGGACCTGCGACACGCTCTTTGAGGAAGGCGGGATAGACGCCAGCCTTGAGCATCTCGGCATCATAATTTGCTTCGATGATCAGATGATTGGACATGGCAGCGTAGCGCTTGATCTCGGGCGTGATGTGTCCGATGTCGGTCGCCAGTGTTAGGGCGAAGTCCCCGAGGCGGATGTGGTAGCCGAAGTTGAGCACGGAGTCGTGGGGAACGAGGAAACTCGTGATGTCGAAGCCCGCCAGCTCTAGCCGCTGACCAAGCTCCAGATTGCGCCGAGAGGCGCCTATATCCTCATTGATGAAGCGACTAGACACGATCCTATTATGCACGGGGACGCTCGCATAGATGGGCAGATTGTAGACACTGCCTAGGATACCTATCGTGCGGACGTGGTCTGCGTGCTCGTGCGTTACCAGTACGCCCTGTATATGTCCGGTGTCTAGACCGACGCCGATACTGCGTAGTGCCTTGGATATAGTACGCGTGGGAATACCTGCATCTATGAGAATGCCTGCCTCATCGGTGCCGAGGTAGTAACAGTTGCCACTGCTGCCGCTTGCCAGGCTTAGGAATCGTATCACGGGGTGTAAATAGTTTTGCTTAGGAATCGTTCCGAATGGATGAAATATACTGTTTGGGCTCGAGCCTCTGCCGTCGGCGCACTAATAAGTGGGGGCGTCTCCCTCGGTGTGGTACTGGAGCATCTCCCAGCAGAGCTTATCATCGCCCTCGGGCTCTAGGCTCATTTCGCCACGTGTGGGGAGTGCCATGCGCTCAGCGACCTTGCTGCTCTGGAGATCTTGCCCTAGGAGTACCATCAGCTTGGTGATCGCTGCCTCGGTCGTCATATCGCGTCCGTCGATGATGCCCATCGTATGCAGGCGAACGCCCGTCTCATACCTGCGCATATCTACTGCTCCCGTGCTGCACTGTGTGATGTTGACGATCACGATGCCGCGAGCTAGGGCGGATTCGAGTGCTTCGTAGAACCATTCTTCCTTAGGGCCATTGCCCGAGCCATAGGTCTCCATCACCACGCCACGCACCCCAGGGGCCTGCAGGATGGCATTCACTTGCAGACTTGTGATGCAGGGGAAGAGCTTAAGGACGATGACTTCGGAGGAGAGCTGGGTGTAGATCTTGAATTGCGAGCCTTCGGCAGGGTGATGAATGAAATAATCATTGTACCGAATGTCGATGCCTGCATGGGCGAGGCGGGGATAGTTGTGGCTCTTGAATGCTTGAAATTGATCCACGCTGACCTTCATGGCGCGGTTGCCACGCATGAGGGTGTTCTGAAAGAATATGCAGACCTCTGGCACGCGGGGCTGATCGTCCTCGGTGCGTGCCGAGGCGATCTCGATGGCGGAGATGAGATTTTCTTTGCCATCGGTGCGCATTCTGCCGATAGGTAGCTGACTACCGGTGAAGATGACGGGTTTGCCGAGATTGCGCAGCATGAAGCTGAGTGCAGAGGCAGAGTAAGCCATCGTGTCTGTGCCGTGCAGGACGACGAATCCGTCGTAGTGATCGTACTCGCGCTCCACGATGCGGGCAATATCTACCCACACCTCGGCAGAGACCGAGGACGAATCGATGGGCTGAGGTAGTGCTTCTACCGCAATATGGCATCCGAGGGTGCCAAGCTCGGGGAGCTGCTCCTGCAGGTAAGCGAAGTCGAGTGGCTCGAGGACACCCGTCAAGGGGTTCTCCAGCATTCCGATCGTCCCGCCCGTATAGATGAGCAGGATAGCATTAGTCGAGTGGGTCGCCATTGCAGAGTAATCAGTTAGTTTAGTTCGTCAATCTACACAACACGCGCAACCTAATGATTGCTCGGCAAAGTTAGCAAATCCCTTGCAATTCGTTTCGCTCGGCGAGGGGTTACTTGCTTCGCTCGGCTTAGCCTCTCGGGGCGATCCGTACCATAATATATTGCGCGCGCGTATACGCGTGCGTGAGCTGGGTCTGATGGGGTAGCTCTCGGGGCTGGTCTGCTGTGACCTCTCGGGGGCTTGTAGGGAGCCTTCTGGCGTGAGCTCTAGAGCGCATTCGGAAATGATAGATCTTTTCACCGAAAATGGTGGATGTTTTTGCCCAAAAAGATCCATCATTTTTCCGAAAAACATCGATGTTTTTGGGCAAAAAGGTCTATCATTTTTCGGCGGGTGTAGGATGTTTTGATTTCGATGGATGTTTTGTCTTGCAGGATTCGTTGGGAGAAGTGGGCGGAAGGCGTGGAGCTTGTCGGTGGGCTTCTCGGGACGAGTGCTAGCTAAGGCATTGTGCATTCAGATATTATTCGTACCTTTGCACCGCTAATTTTAGCCCCAATGTAACTAGGAGAGTAGTCCTAGCCTCACATTGAGCGGAGTCTTCTGTAGGGGACGAAGCTCGTGTGGTCACTCGTGATCGGTGTCCCAAATAGAGATCTGAGTGACAGACTGGCAAAGGGTTACGCTTCGTCTATCAAACAAACTTATTAAGTAACAAAGACAAGAAATGGACACTTTAAGCTACAAGACCGTTTCTGCAAACAAGGCAACTGTCAGCAAGAGCTGGGTAGTGGTAGATGCCGAAGGACAGTCTCTTGGTCGCCTCTGCGCCAAGGTGGCTAAGCTCCTTCGTGGCAAGTACAAGCCCAACTTCACGCCTCACGTTGACTGTGGTGACAATGTCATCATCATCAATGCAGATAAGGTAGTCCTCACTGGTAAGAAGTGGGACGATCGCGTTTACCTCAAGTACTCTGGCTATCCCGGTGGTCAGCGTGCATTCAGCCCTCGCTACCTCCAGTCTAAGGGTAGCGACCGTCTCTTCCGCAAGGTCGTGAAGGGTATGCTCCCCAAGAATCGTCTTGGAGACAAGATCCTCGGCAACCTCTTCGTATATGACGGTGCAGAGCACAAGCATGAGGCTCAGCAGCCTAAGTTCGTAGATGTTAACACGCTCAAGTAATCAAAAGAGATGGAACTTATCAATGCTATTGGCCGTCGTAAGGCCGCTGTAGCCCGCGTGTATGTATCAGCAGGCTCAGGTAAGATCACGATCAACAAGCGTGACATCGCTACCTATTTCCCATCTTCTGTCCTTCAGTTCATCGTGCGCCAGCCCCTGGCTAAGCTCGAGGCTGTAGAGAAGTATGACATCAAGATCAACCTCAAGGGTGGTGGTTTCAAGGGTCAGAGCGAAGCTGCTCGCCTTGCTATCGCTCGTGCGCTGGTCAAGATCAATCCAGAGGATAAGGCAGCTCTACGCGCCGAAGGATTCATGACGCGTGATGCTCGCGTCGTAGAACGTAAGAAGCCAGGTCAGCCAAAGGCTCGCAAGCGCTTCCAGTTCAGCAAGCGTTAATATTCTGTCCCTGTACAGATTGTTATTCGCGTTTAGTATCTAAATCAGCAGGATTAAGCCCCTGCGCTTACTACCAGCT
>JBHACZ010000092.1:0-5476 GCA_041854825.1 Porphyromonas sp.
AATAGGATGTCACACAATCTATATTTACAGCGGCCTAATACGCGTGGATCTGGGATAGTCTCGAAGTATTTCATGCTTACAAAGATAGCGCTTGTATTTTGATGCGGTTGCCCTGCCTACATTCGGCTTATCCCACAGAGGATAACCTTCGGGTGAGACAGCCACGTGACAAATCGAGGGCACCCTAGAGAGCTCTCGTGCATAGCGATGGGGGCTAGCCATATGATTCAAATTTCGTTTTTAAGTCCGACACTATCGGCGTCTGCTACAGCATCACCCGAGAGGGAAATCCTTTATCTACAGATCTCCCCGCCACACACCCATCCATGGAGTGCGGTCTAGTGCCTGTGACACGAACGTTTTTCAGTTCATCAATCATCCAAACCTTAGAATGACAAAACAAAATTAAATACTTTGTTTCATTCCTACAAATTCCCTCACAACTACACATTACACCCCCGACCAGCCTCATCCCTCGGCCTGCGACAGCACCCGAAGGCTTCAGTAGAACCTCCCCCGACACTCAAGTAGGAACTCCCTCGACACTCGAGTAGAGACTTCCCCGACACTCAAGGAGAGACTACCCCGATACTCAAGGAGAGACTACCCCGATACTCAAGTAGAGACTTCCCCGACACTTCAATAGAGACTACCTCGACACTTCAATAGAGACTACCTCGACACTTCAATAGGGACTACCCCGACACTTCAATAGAGCCTCCTCACGCGCGTGCGCGCAGGCATGTACGCACACATACGCACGCGCGTAATTCTATCTATGGTATGGAGACGAGAATTCTATAGGCTATGTCGAGGGAATTCCGTACCTTTGCTAGATAGAATGCAACAATAGAAAGCAAGATAATGAGCGAAGAAATCAAAGATATGACCGAAGGGGCTGACTACTCGGCCAGTAGTATTCAGGTGCTTGAGGGGCTAGAGGCCGTCCGCAAGCGCCCAGCTATGTACATCGGAGACATCGGAGAGAAAGGTCTGCACCACCTCGTCTATGAGGTCGTGGACAACTCTATCGACGAGGCTCTGGCTGGCTACTGTACAGATATCCAGGTTATCATCGGTGAGAACAATTCCATCGAGGTGCGCGACAACGGCCGTGGTATTCCCGTGGACATCCACGAGAAGGAAGGCAAGAGCGCACTCGAGGTCGTACTGACTGTCCTGCACGCAGGGGGTAAGTTCGACAAAGGCTCGTACAAGGTCTCTGGTGGTCTCCATGGTGTAGGTGTGAGCTGCGTCAATGCGCTCTCGACCTATCTCAAGGCAGAGGTACACCGCGAGGGCAAGATCCATGAGATGGAGTTTAGCTGTGGTATCCCCACGAGCGAACTACGCGTCACGGGTACGACGGACCGCACAGGTACGACGGTGATCTTCCAGCCCGACACCTCGATCTTCATCGTTAGCGAATATCAGTTCAAGATCCTCTCGGATCGTCTACGCGAGCTTGCTTATCTCAATGCGGGCATTCGCCTATCACTCACCGACCGCCGTGTAAAGCTCGAGGATGGTTCATTCCTATCCGAGACTTACTACAGCGAGGAGGGGCTCAAGGAGTTCGTCCAGTATATCAACAAGAGCAAGGATGCCCTCATCGGCGACGTGATCCACATCACCACCGAGAAGCAAGGCATTCCCGTCGAGGTAGCTATGACCTACAACTCCACCTATACGGAGAATGTCTATAGCTATGTCAATAACATCAACACCATCGAGGGAGGTACGCATCTGGCGGGCTTCCGTCGCGGGCTGACGCGTACGCTCAAGAAGTACGCCACCGACACCAAAGCACTCGAGAAGGCCAAGGTCGAGATCACGGGTGATGACTTCCGCGAAGGGCTAACGGCTGTCATCAGCATCAAGGTAGCTGAGCCACAGTTCGAGGGGCAGACCAAGACCAAGCTTGGCAACAACGAGGTCATCGGAGCCGTCGATGTAGCCGTGAGCGAAGCCCTAGAGATCTTCCTCGAGGAGCATCCCAAGGAGGCGAAGATCATCGTAGACAAGGTTATCCTCGCTGCCCAGGCACGCCACGCAGCCCGCAAGGCTCGCGAGAGCGTCCAGCGCAAGAGCGTCCTCTCGGGTGCTAGCCTCCCAGGCAAGCTCTCCGACTGCGCCAGCAAGGATCCCAGCGTGAGCGAGATCTTCCTCGTCGAAGGGGAATCCGCAGGTGGTACTGCCCGTCAAGGACGTGACAGTAGCTTCCAGGCGATCCTGCCCCTGCGTGGTAAGATCCTCAACGTCGAGAAGGCGATGCAGCACCGCGTCCTCGAGAGCGAAGAGATCCGTAATATCTACACCGCCCTCGGCGTGACCATCGGTACCGAGGACGACAGCATGGCGCTCAACCTCAGCAAGCTCCGCTATCACAAGGTCGTGATCATGACCGATGCCGACGTGGACGGTAGCCATATCGCCACGCTGATCCTCACGTTCTTCTTCCGCAACATGCGTAGCCTCATCGAGCAGGGCTTCGTCTATATCGCCCAGCCACCGCTTTACCTCTGCTCACGTGGCAAGGTGCAGGAGTACTGCTGGAACGATCAGCAGCGTATGGACTTCGTCCGTCGCGTAGCCGATGGCGACGAGAGCAAGGTCAAGGTACAGCGATACAAGGGTCTCGGTGAGATGAATGCCGAGCAGCTCTGGGAGACCACGATGAACCCCGAGAATCGCACCTTCAAGCGCATCACCATCGAGAACGCTGCCGAGGCAGACAAGACCTTCTCCATGCTCATGGGTGACGACGTAGCTCCCCGCAGAGAGTTCATCGAGGAGAACGCGACCTACGCCCGCATCGATGCCTAACCGCTGACAGTGCGCCCGCACAGGAGCAGATGAGTAGCAGACCAGATATGCCCCACCCCCTTAGTGGAAGCCCCTTAGTCTACGCCCCTCGCTTCTAGATCACCTCTAGCTCTGCCCTCCTATGCTACGCCACCACGATAGTCTGCGCCTAGACACGCCTCCTCGGAGGCGTGTCTAGGCGCAGACTATTGTACATACGGTCTTCCCGTCACCACTCATCAACGACATCTATCCCCACGACCCCACTCTATGACTACTCTACCCACTGCCCTATCGAAGCTCTACCAGGAGGTAGACACTGCGGTTTCACAGCTAGCTTCTGACCAGCCCCGCCCACGCATCGCGATCACAGCGCACAGTGCTGACGACCGTTCGGCTGTCGCTTTCGCCTACTCCGATGCCATAGTGCGTGCTGGAGGTGTCCCCTTCATCCTCCCGATCACGGATGACACGGCGACCTTGCTCGCTGCCCTTCGCTCTGTCGATGGGCTACTACTCTCGGGCGGAGCGGATATTGACCCGCGCTATATCGGCGAGGAGCCTGTACGCGGGCTCGGCACCGTACAGCCCGAGCGCGATAGCTATGAGCTACGCGTCATCCGCCTAGCCCGCAGGCTCTGCCTGCCGACCCTCGGGATCTGCCGAGGGCATCAGATCCTAGGTATCGCCTACGGCTCTACCCTTATGCAAGATCTCGTCTCGCAGTACACCATCGAGGGAGCTCTAGACCACGCCCCCAGCATCCCACGTACTCGAGAGCATCACCGCCTCCTCATCTCGGACTATTCGAGCCGCCTAGCGGAGATACTCGGTGCCGAGGAGAGCGATGACGAACCGCTATGGGTCAATAGCCTCCATCACCAGGCGCTGAGAGAGATACGCCCGCCCTTCGTCGAGACGGCTATGGCTAGCGATGGGATCAATGAAGCCATCGATGCCTTCCCAGAGCTAGACATCATCGCCGTGCAGTGGCATCCCGAGCAGATGGTAGCGGGAGGCTCGGAGCGTCAGCTACGTCTCTTCCGCCATCTCGTCACACGAGCAAGCATTTACAGACAGGCACGCGCCTTCCATCGGGAGCATCTCGTGCTAGACTCGCATACGGACACGCCTATGTTCTTCCGTACGGGCTTCGACCTAGGACACTCGACGACCACGCGCGTAGACCTTAGCCGAATGGAGCTGGGTGATGTCTCTGCCAGCGTCATGGTCGCCTACATCCCGCAGGGCGAGGTGTCAGAGGCAGGACACGAGTCCGCCCGCGCCCTCACCGAGGACAAGCTCTCTGAGCTACACCGCCAGGTAGAGCGGTACAGCGACCGTGCCTGCATCGTTCGCCACAGCTCCGACATAGAGTACTCAGCAGGCAGGCGCATGATCCTCCCCGCCATCGAGAACGGCTACGCCATCGGCGAAGACCTCTCGCTCATCAGCTACTACCGCGAGCAATACGGCATCGTGTATATCACCCTCTGTCACAATGGAGACAACGCCCTCTGCGACTCTGCCCGCAAGAGCGCACGCACTCATGGCGGGCTAAGCCCCCTCGGACGCGATGCCGTCCGTGAGATGAATCGCCTCGGCGTCCTCATTGATGTGAGCCACGCAGGCGAGGAGACCATCAGCGATGTACTCGACCTCAGCACAGCTCCCATCGTCGCCAGCCATTCATCCGCCCGCAGCCTATGCGACCACGAGCGTAATCTCACAGACGAGCAGATCACCGCTATCGCTGAGCGAGGCGGGGTCATCCAGGTATGTCTCTATGCGGGATTCATCCATCACGAGCCCAGCGAAGCAACCTATATCGATGCCGTCGATCACATTAACCACATCGTGGGTCTCGTAGGCATCGACCACGTAGGCATAGGGTCAGATCTCGATGGCGATGGCGAACTCATCGGCTGTCGCACGAGCGAAGATCTCATCCGCATCACGATGCTCCTTATCGAGCGAGGCTACAGCGAGAGCGATCTCGTCGCCATTTGGGGAGGCAACTTCCTACGCGTGATGCGAGAAGCGGAGGCACTAGCTGAATAAGCCCGAGTCCGCACCCTGCGCCAAGCGTTCAATCACCTTCCACCATAATCAATTAATCAATGAAGATCGGATTATCCACCTTCCTAGCTCTCCTTATGCTCATCGGAGGGCTACTGCCCGAGGCTCTCCTGGGGCAAACGGCGGGACGCTACACCCTAAGCGGGCACGTCATCGATGCCGAGAGCCGAGAGACCCTCATCGGGGCGACAGTCTTCGCCCCCGAGGTAGAGCAGGGTGTCTACACCAATGCTCACGGCTTTTTTAGCCTCACGCTCACGAAGCCCATCACCCAGCTACGCATCAGCTACGTGGGCTTCGAGACACGCACGCTGGAGATAAAGCCTGGGACGAATCAGACCCTCTCGATCGAGCTCACGCCTGGCAGTCTCCTAGAGACCGTCGTCGTAGAGGCTGACCGCCGTACCCTCCGCCAACCCCTAGCTGGCGCAGTAGAGGTACCCGTGCACATCATCAAGACCACGCCCGCCCTGCTCGGCGAAAACGACCTGATGAAGTCCCTCCAGCTCCTACCTGGAGTACAGGGGGGTAGCGATGGCTCGGCAGGAGTACATGTGCGTGGTGGAGGACCTGACGAGAACCTCATCATCCT
>JBHACZ010000093.1:0-8145 GCA_041854825.1 Porphyromonas sp.
ACTAGGCGAAGGCTATTCAGTAGTTGGGCGTACATATGCTTGTTATAGTTATGGGTTTATACTTAGCTTTTGCTTTACGACTACAAAGCTAGCAACTTTTTAATGCGTCAGCCCTGAAGCCACGGCATACGCCACAAGTGGCTCAAAGTTTCTCAAACTATCGTACTATCTTTATCATCTAGGAAACCAAACGCCCCCTTCAGAGCCTATCCCTCAGAGATGCCATCACGACCTCTCTGCCACTAAAGCCTTGTGCTATGGCTATACCGAGACCGCTAAGAAATAACGCGCGTATGCTCTCGTGCGTACGCGTAAGAAGGGTTTCAAGTTAAGTCGCCTCGGGGACTTACTGTAAGTCCCGCGAGCGACTTAGTGTAAGTCATCTCGGCGATACAACTTAAAATCTCGATTACCCTCAAGTATCAATCACCCTACATGCCTCGAAGCAAATCCCACACCCCGTCTCTTCATAGCTTTCCACCTTGCTTCAAGCAAACCAGAGAGACGACTACAGGAGGGAGCTAGAGGTGGGTACCAAGGGGAGAGAGGGTGAAGGATGGGACGGAAATATTCGCTAACTTTGCCGACAGTAAATTATAGAAGCAAACAAACGGATATATATGATGACGTCGAGAGAGATTAGAGAGTCGTATAAAGAGTTCTTCCGCAGTAAGGGACACCAGATCGTACCCTCTGCCCCTATGGTGATCAAGGGAGACCCTACGCTGATGTTTACCAATGCGGGGATGAACCAGTTTAAGGACATCATCCTCGGGCATGCTGAGATCAAGCATCCACGCGTCGCCGACTCGCAGAAATGCCTGCGCGTCAGTGGTAAGCACAACGACCTAGAGGAGGTCGGGCACGACACCTACCACCACACGATGTTTGAGATGCTGGGGAACTGGTCCTTCGGGGACTACTTCAAGCGCGAAGCCATCGAATGGGCATGGGAGTATCTCACCGAAGTCCTTGGGATGGACAAAGACCGCCTCTATGTCACCGTCTTCGAAGGCTCGCCAGCCGAAGGACTGAACCGCGATGATGAGGCAGCAGAGATCTGGGGAAAGCTCCTCCCCGCCGAACGGATCATCAACGGAAACAAGAAGGACAACTTCTGGGAGATGGGTGACCAGGGACCCTGTGGACCATGCTCCGAGATCCACGTAGACATCCGCCCCGATGCCGAGCGCCAAGCCATCGACGGACTCACCCTCGTCAATCAGAGTCACCCTCAGGTCATCGAGATATGGAACCTCGTCTTCATGCAGTATAACCGCAAGGCAGACGGCTCCCTAGAGCTTCTGCCCAAGCGCGTGGTCGATACCGGCATGGGCTTCGAGCGTCTCTGCATGGCGATCCAGGGCAAGACCTCGAACTATGATACCGACGTATTCACCCCCATCATCCGCGCCATCGCCACCCTAACGGGTATCGAGTACGGTGCCGACCCCAAGAGCGATATCGCCATGCGCGTGATCGCCGACCACATCCGTACGATAGCCTTCGCCATCACCGACGGACAGCTCCCCAGCAACGCCAAGGCAGGCTACGTCATCCGTCGTATCCTACGCCGTGCCGTGCGCTACGGATATACCTTTCTCGGTCGTCGCGAAGCATTCATGTATAGCCTCATCCCCGTACTCATCGAGACAATGGGAGACGCTTACCCCGAGCTAGAGGCAGGGCGTGAGCTTATCGCACGCGTCATCAAGGAAGAGGAGGAGAGCTTCCTGCGTACCCTAGAGACAGGTATTCGCCTGCTCGACCGCAAGATCGACGAGGCACGCGCGAGCAAGGCGACGACCCTCTCGGGCAGTGATGCCTTCGTACTCTACGATACCTACGGCTTCCCCCTAGACTTGACCGCACTCATACTCGCCGAGCAGGGTATGATGGTCGATGAGCAGGGCTTCGAGGCTGCGATGGAGGAGCAACGTACCCGAGCACGCAACGCTGCAGCCGTAGATGCCGAGGACTGGCAGACCGTCCGCGAGGGTGAGACGAGCTTCGTCGGGTACGACTACGTGGAGTGCGACACCGAGATCCTCCGTTACCGCAAGGTAAAGCAAAAGAATAAGGAGTATTATCAGGTCGTGCTGAGCGACACCCCCTTCTATGCAGAGATGGGTGGACAGGTAGGCGATAGCGGTGCGCTCGTCCTCGGCGACAAGACCTACCGCATCACCGACACCAAGCGCGAAAACAACCTCGCCGTACACCTCATGGATCGCCTCCCCGAGGACGTGACGGCAAGCTTCACCGCACGCATCGATCTCGAGCGTCGCCATGCCGCAGAGGCGAACCACACGGCGACCCACCTCATGCACGAGGCACTACGAGAGGTGCTCGGCACGCATGTCGAGCAGAAGGGATCATTCGTATCCCCCGAGGTACTCCGCTTCGACTTCTCTCACTTCGCCAAGGTAGAGCCAGAGCAGCTCCGACAGGTGGAGCAACTCGTGAACCAACGCATTCGTATGAATTATCCCCGCCAGGAGTACCGCAATGTACCCATCGCCGAGGCGCAGAAGATGGGTGCAATGGCACTCTTCGGAGAGAAGTACGGGGACGAAGTGCGCGTCCTACAGTATGGCTCGAGCGTCGAGCTCTGCGGTGGTACGCACGTGCCAGCCACGGGATCTATCGGCTTCTTCCGTATCGTGAGTGAGAGCTCCGTCGCTGCCGGTGTACGCCGTATCGAGGCTGTCACGGGGGCAGGCGCAGAGAAACTCCTGTACGCTGTCGAGGATACACTGCTCGAGATCAAGGCACTCTTCCACAACAATCCTCAGCTCCTGACGGCTATTCGCAAGACCATCGATGAGCATGAGGGGCTTCAGCAGCAAGTGCAGGAGTTCGCTCGCGAGAAGGTAGCACAGTTCAAGGCTAGTCTCCTCGCTCGTCGTGAGGAAATGAATGGTGTACGTCTCTTCGTCATCCGCGAGAGCCTTCTGCCCGAGGCGATCAAGGATCTTGCCTTCCAGCTGGCGGGCGAGGTGCAGGAGAGCTTCCTCTTCGTCGCTGGCACGGCAGACCATGAGGGCAAATGCAGCCTAACGTTGATGCTTAGCAAGGATCTCGTCGAGTCACGCGGATGGAATGCCTCTACCCTACTGCGCTCCGCTGCCAAGCATATCCAGGGCGGTGGTGGCGGACAGCCCCACTTCGCTACTGCAGGTGGTAAGAACGCCGCAGGTCTGACGAGCGCCATCGACCAGATCCTAATCGAGACGGTCAAGGCGTAGGCTCACATGCCCTACCCCCCTCTAGTATGATCATCGGATCAGACATCATCAGCAAGGCAGTGTCTCTACTCGGGGCACTGCCTTGCGATGCTATATATATATGCATCGATGAGGTAGTAGACCGCCTGCACCGAGACCGCCTCGCGCCCCTCTATACCACCGCAGGAGAGGGGCACACCTTAGCCCTCCCCTCAGGCGAGAAGCACAAAGACGTTCAGACCCTCCAGACCCTATGGACATGGTTGGCATCGGTGGGAGCCTCGAGGCGGAGTATCCTCGTGCTGATCGGCGGAGGTTCGCTCACCGATCTCGGTGGTTTCGCTGCCGCGACGTATATGCGGGGCATTCGGACGGTCGTCCTCCCCACGACCCTCCTCGGGATGGTCGATGCCAGCACCGGGGGCAAGACTGCCATTGACTTCGCTGGGGTTAAGAACCTCGTGGGCGCCTTCCACCAGCCCGAGGCAGTCGTCATCGACACCGCCTTCCTCGACACGCTCCCTCTAGACGAACTGTACTCTGGCTATGGCGAGGTGATCAAGACCGCCCTGCTCTCGGGCGACGGGCTCTGGCGACGCATCCTCTCGATTTATGATCCGCAGACCCTCACCCCAGAGGAGTGGTGCGACCTCATCGATGCCTGCATCGCCTACAAGGAGGAGATCGTCGCCCTCGACCCCGAGGAGCGAACGGGCATCCGCGCCGTGCTCAACCTCGGACATACTACTGCTCACGCCCTCGAAGCCTATAGCCATGACCTCTCTAGAGACGGAGCCTCTCCCCTCCCCCATGGCTATGCAGTCGTCATCGGTCTCGTCGTCGAGCTACACCTGTCGATGCAGTACCTAGGGTTGTCCCGCGAGACCCTTCGGCAGATGCTCCAGCTTGCCCGCGAGCTGTACCCGTACTACGGCTATACGTGCAAGGTCTATCCCGAGCTACTCCGTCTGATGCGCCTAGATAAGAAGTCCTCTGAGGGCGAGATCACCTTCGTAGGGCTAGTTCGCCCTGGAGAGGCAAAGACGTTTACGACTGACGATGTGGAAGATATCAAGGGAGCCCTAGATTTTTATCGTGAGGCGTTTGGTAATTAGAGAAAGTAGTACTACCTTTGCACCGCAAACGAGGGGAAAGGCATTCCTCACCGAATGCACAGCGGGATGTAGCTCAGCCCGGTTAGAGTACACGTCTGGGGGGCGTGTGGTCG
The DNA here is from genome assembly GCA_041854825.1 of Porphyromonas sp. Classification (GTDB taxonomy): domain Bacteria; phylum Bacteroidota; class Bacteroidia; order Bacteroidales; family Porphyromonadaceae; genus Porphyromonas. The sequence continues at coordinate 4,456 of JBHACZ010000093.1, forward strand.
CTGGTTCGAATCCAGTCATCCCGACTGAATGATGAAGGCTCGGTATCCAATGGATGCTGAGCCTCCTCTATTGATATGCCTCCAGCTCACGGGGCTCCTCTACCGTGGGGTACGAGATGACCAAAGGGTCAGACACCGGGGCTCCGCAAGCGGGGAGGTGTCTGACCCTTCGGTCATGGTAGAGGAGAGGGGAAGGGGAGGAGGTTACTCGTCGCCGTCCTCGTCGTCCTTCATGTTGGTGAAGACATTCTGCACGTCTTCGTCGTCCTCGAGCTTATCGATGAGCTTCTGAAGCTGCTCACGCTGCTCGGGCGTCACTTCCTTGTAGTCGTTTGGCATGCGGACGAACTCGGCAGATGTGATCTCATACCCCGCCTGCTCGAGGTAGCTCTGAATGGCTGCATTCTGGGAGAACTCCCCGTAGAGTACTACTTCGTTTTCGTCCTCCTCCAGCTCGTCGACACCGTAGTCGATCAGCTCAAGCTCTAGGCTCTCGATGTCCATATCCTCCCGCTTGACGATGTGGAAGATACACTTATGGTCAAAGAGGAACTCCAGGGAGCCAGACGTCCCCAGGCTACCGCCATGCTTATTGAAGTAGCTACGGACGTTGGCGACGGTGCGCGTGGTGTTGTCGGTAGCCGTCTCTACGAAGATGGCGATACCGTATGGCCCGTAGCCCTCGTAGTTCATCTCCTTGTAGTCGGTGAAATCCTTACTGCTTGCCTTCTTGATAGCGCGCTCGACGTTATCCTTAGGCATGTTCTCCTTCTTCGCTGTCTGCATGAGGACGCGGAGTCGAGGATTGGTCTCGGGGTCGGGTCCTCCGCTCTTGACGGCGATGGTGATTTCCTTACCTAGCTTCGTGAATACACGAGCCATATTGCCCCAGCGCTTCATCTTACGCGCCTTACGATATTCGAATGCTCTTCCCATTATAGGATACTGTACTGTATTGGAATGTAGTGGAATAATTACTTGGGTCACTCTATCGAAGCGAAGCGCCGAGCTGCTTCTCTAGACTCGTCTGTATCTTGCTCATGATCGCATCGATCTGCGTGTCGCTCATCGTCCGTTCCTCGTCCTGTAACCAGAAGGATACGGCGTAGCTCTTCTTGCCGGTGGGTAGGTTCTTACCCTCATAGACATCGAATAGCTCGCAGCGGAGGAGGTACTTCTTCTCTGCCTTGTAGGCGATGCGCTCGATGTCCACGAAAGGTGTCGTGGCGTCGATCAGCAGGGATAGGTCACGCTTGACGATGGGGAATCGTGGCAGGTCACGGACGGTAATGGTGGCGCGCTCCGAGAGGGTCTGTATGGTATCCCACTCTAGCTCTGCGAAGTAGACTGGCATATCATCGATCTCCTGGGTAGCGAGGAGGGCTCGGCGCACCTGACCGAGTCGCCCGATGAGTCGTCCATCCTGTGCTTTGATCTCCAGGGCAACTCCGGCATAGAGGTCGCACTCGACGGTGTCGTATCGCAGCAGTCCTACGTTGATCCCGAGTCGTCGGAGTATGTGCTGGACGTGTGCCTTGAGCTCGAAGGGTGAGGCATCCTCATTGGGGTGTGCCCAGCTACCGGCGACCTTCTGCCCGGCGATCCAGATGCCTAGGCGGTGGGACTCGCTGTACCCGCGCATGGGTTTGTCGCCACCGACGGGGGCGTAGCTGTAGCAGTTGCCCCATTCATAGAAGTAGAACGACCGTTGCTGTCGTCTCTGGTTGCGCCCGATGGCCTGCAGTCCACCGAAGAGCATGGTTGCTCTCATGACTCCCAGCTCTGCGCTTAGGGGGTTGACGAGGCGGACGAGGGCTTGGTCAGGGTATGATGTCAATCCCTGGTATAGGCTCTCTGCCGTAAGCGAATTGCAGAGGATCTCGCTAAAGCCTGCCCCTGTGAGCTGTTCGCTCACCATCAGGCGACGTCGGTAGGAGCGATCCGCCTCACCCTCTGGGCTAAGGCTCGCGTGGACGTATCCGCTGAGCTCGACGTTGTTGTATCCATAGATACGCAGCACCTCCTCGATGACGTCCACATCGCGGGTCACGTCGACGCGGTACCGTGGCACGGAGAGGGTCCACACGGTGTCGGTACGTTCGTCGATGCGGATATCGAGGCTTGTGAGGATGCTCTCTACCTGGTCGAGGGGGAGTGCCTTACCGATCAGGCTATTCATACGAGCGAGTGTCAGCTGTACCGTATGAGGTTGGCTCTTGACGGGATAATGGTCGCTGACTCCGCCATCGACATAGCTACCGGGGCAGAGGTCAAGGATAAGGGTTGTGGCGCGCTCGAGGGCGTAGTGTGTACGGTGGGGATCGAGACCACGTTCGAAGCGGAACGAGGAGTCGCTGCTCAGCCCAAGGCGGCGTGCCGTACGGCGCACAGCCGAGGGGTTGAAGTTCGCAGCCTCCAGGAGTATGTCAGTGGTCTGCTGGGTAGTACCGCTACCGGCACCGCCCATGACGCCCGCGACACACAGTGGCGTTCCCTTCTGGTCGGCTATGATGAGGTCGCTTGCCGTGAGTGTGCGCTCTACCTCGTCGAGGGTCACGATCTTGGTTCCCTCTGTGGCTACGCCTACGACGAGTCCACCGGAGATAGCGTTGAGGTCGTATGCGTGGAGCGGCTGTCCGACTTCGTGGAGGACATAGTTGGTAATGTCCACGACGACGTTGATGGGTTTCTGCCCGATCGTCTCGAGTCTCTTTCGGAGCCATTCGGGGCTAGTGCCTACCTTGAGTCCGCGGATCACGAGTCCCTCGAAGCGGGGGATCAACTCGGCGGATGCCTGGACGGCTATTGGGCAAGGTGCCGTTCCCTCTGCCTGGGGTCTCACCTCGGGCAGGGTAGCGCGCACTGGGGCGTGGTGCTGGGAGAGATAGGCTGCCAGGTCTCTGGCTACGCCGTAGTGGCTGGTAGCGTCCACGCGGTTCGGCGTGATGTCGACCTCCAGGACGTAGTCACTCTCTACGCCGAAGTACTCGGCGGCGGGCATCCCGATGCGCACCTGGGAGAGGGGCAAGAGGATGATGCCATCGCCATCGTCTCCGACACCTATCTCGACCTGACTGCAGAGCATCCCGTGGCTCTCTACGCCACGGATCTTGCTTCGCTTGATGGTGAACTGGTCTTCCCCTGTGCCGAGGACGGTGCCGATGGTCGCCACTACGACGGCATGTCCGGCTGCCACATTGGGTGCTCCACAGACGATCTGCAGGGGTTCGGTACCGGCTCCCAGGGAAACGGTCGTCACGTGCAGGTGGTCACTATTCTCGTGGGGGACGCAGGTCAGTACTTCGCCGATGACGAGTCCCCGCAGTCCTCCTGGGATGGACTCTACTTCCTCGATCGCCCCGGTCTCCAGTCCGATAGATGTCAAGGCTTCTGCGATCGCTGAGGGAGGTAGATCCGTCTGGATGTACTCCCTGAGCCACTTGTAGGATATATTCATTCTCTAATAGTATAGCTATGAATGTGTCTTTGTTTCTAGGGGGACAAATTTAATCATTTCTCGCCAATCCCCTTCCCCTTGCCCGCGGGTACCCAGGGCAACCGCATCAAATTCTGAGAAGCTTTCTGAGGTATTCTGGATTCATCGCCGCCTTAAACATTCTCTTCTTCACAGAGTGCTTGTCTTTCTGAGCCTTAACGATCCCCAAGGCCAGCTTCCTTAAGACATTTAGG
>JBHACZ010000094.1:0-36257 GCA_041854825.1 Porphyromonas sp.
CCCTACCCCTCATGGAGCTATGAGAGCGGGGCTACCCGAGACGGCTGTGCGTCATCAGGTAGCCCCGTCTGTCTAATATGGAAGTGCGCGCTTAGCAACCGCAGTTGCCACCGCAGCAGCCACCTTCCTTCTCTTCGCCGTCACCGCTACCGCAGCTACAGCCTCCGCCACAGCCACCTTGACCGCCGAAGAACTGTTCGATCTCTGCGCCCGTAGCTTCGTGTTCGTCGAGTACCTTACCGATGAAGTGGAGCGTCTCACCTGCGAGCGGATGATTGAAGTCCATCACCACGACTTCGTCCGTGATCTCAAGGACAGACCCCTGCACCACCTGACCATCGTGCGTCTGTAGGGGAAGCGTAGCACCCTCTACCACGACCTCTGCATCGAACTCGCCCTGAGCATTCACGAAGATGCTCTTAGGAAGCTCCTGCACTGCGTCCTCTGTGCGCTCGCCGTATGCCTGCTCACTCGTCAGCACGAAGTCGAAGCTGTCACCTACTGCGAGACCGAAAAGTTGCTGCTCAAAGTCTGGGAGCATCATGCCCATGCCGAAGATGAACTCTAGGGGGCGTTCGGCGGTAGCTTCTTCCATGAGCTCGCGCTCATTCTCACCACCTACGTACAGTTCGTAGCTTACGCGGACGAACTTATTAGGAGAAATTGCCATTAGTCTAATTCTTTTATTTATGTAATTGTACTTGCTGAATTAACGCTCAAAGGTACTCATTTGTTCGCAGAGGCTGGCTATGCCCTCCCCGAGGTTTAGGCTAATAACGTCATACGGGTCAGACCAGCCGAACTGGTCTGACCCGTATGAGCGAGCCGAAAGGCTTAGGCAGTGCCTGCAAGAAGATTACTACGTCCTCTCTTCCTCTGCGAACCTGAAGCTCACATGAGGGCGATACCGTTGCAGAAGCCGTGAGAGACAAGGCGCCGTAGGGCGAGGGTGCAGGGAGCGTACTCGAGTAGGTGACCGAATCCCGAGACCCGACGGCAACGCAGTATCTCGCGACTTATGCAATGGTATCGCTAGAGGCGATAGCTGAGATCCAACCCAAAGGTTCGGGGTGCCGTCAGCTGAGTGAAGCTATTACCCATCGAGCGGAAGAAGAAGATCGCGTGATCGCGACCAAGGAGATTCTTCCCCCATATAGAGAGCGTGAAGCGACCTGCACCTGCACCGAGGCGTCCACCGATGGTATAGGTACCTGGCTGGCTGTAGTCATTATCCTCCGTCCAGTAGATGCGCCCGAGACCCGCCACCTCTAGGTCGGCAAAGTAGCTCGTCACGAAGCCGTGTTCTACCGTCTCGTATGCACTGAGCATAGCGCTGTAGGTATGGCTAGGGATGAAGGGCACGCGCTTGTCTGACAGATCGGCAAGACCGCTGGCAAGCTCTTCGGCAGAGCGCTTAGCGAAGCGGGCATCCGTATAACCATAGCTCACCGTAGCAGAGAGATTGTCCGCCAGCCTTAGGCGTGCAGTCATCTCCGCCCCTAGGGTGTGCGAGCTACCCGCATTGCTGATCACACGGCCTGCTCCCGAGGCGACGAAGCGAGTGAGCTGTAGGTTATTCACATCCATATAATAGAGCGAAGTCGTGAGGGACTGGAGGAAACCGAGGCGATCGAGGCGTGCACCTAGTTCGTAGCTCCAAGCAGTCTCTACGCCATAGGCAAGGCGGTCATTAAGCCCCGAGGCGTCATAGCCAGGACGACCGGGCGCGGACTGAAGGTCCTGCATCTGCGCCTGCTGGACGATGTCGTTGAGGGTTTGCTCATTGTATCCGCCCGACTTGAAGCCCTTCGTCGCTGAGGCATACACCGTCCAGTGGTCGCGCTCGTACTGAATGGCGAGCTTGGGCAACAGCTGGAGCGCAGACGAACGGGCACTGCCCTGTAGATGCGTAGGCTTGCGAAGCCATCTGAAAGGACCAGCTGCCGTACCGCTCGTACTTACACCTAGCTCTAGGGCAAGTTCACTATCATAGTCCATCTGCTGATGACTGTAGTCGAGACGAAGGCCTGCCGTCACAGATAGCCCAGGCGTCAGGATATCCCGTAGCGTACTCTCGTGATAGAGAGCAGCGCCCCACTCGGGTTTCGCGAAGCTATTGGGATTGGTAACGTCCGCCGAGGCATTGATCTTCATATAGGGCGCGCTGGGGTTGCCTGCGAGCATACGATCAATTTGCCTCTGGATAAGCTGGGTAATACCCGCTGCCTGCAAGACCACGGGAACGTCCAGGCGGTAGCTGTCGTAGAAGCCAAACGCGCCGAAGCTCCACTGGTAGCGGTCATGCGCTCTAGTATTGCGCACTACGACCTCCTGCGTGATGGCGTTTTGCTTACCAAGCTGGCGTACGTGAAACCATCGCTGTGGCGCGCCGTCCATATCCATCGCCGTGTCGTCATCCATCCATTGATAGCCCGTGGAGGAAATGACCGTAGCACGTGGCATCATCCAGCGAAGGCGAAGCCCTGCATGTAGCCCCGTACGTTCGTAGGTCTCGGGGTCGCCGGCATCGAGAGGTAGGACGGTGCCATCCGCCTGCACTCTGCGATAGGGGAAGGCTCCCTGCTTGACGTGATCGAAATGTAGGGAAGCATTAGCTGCAAATCGCTCATTAGGGCGATAGTCAATACGGGCGAAGCCATTGACCGAGCGCGTGCTATCTTGGTCGGCACCCGTAGTGACATTGTGCCAGTAGCCATCGCGACGCGTCCCCGACACCCCAAGGCTAACGCCCCAGGCATCTCCGAGTCGCTGATGCACGAGCGCCGAAGCAGAGAGGAGACCATAGTTACCCCCACGCAGTCTAATCTCCCCACGCTCTCCGTCGAAAGCAGATGCCGTATAGAGGTTGATCGCCCCAGCCATAGCATTGCGCCCGTAGAGCGTTCCCTGAGGGCCACGCAATACTTCCATCTGACGCAAGCCGACGAGGTCGGTATTGAAAGTCGTCTTATTGAGGTAAGGTACTCCATCGACATAGAACCCGATGGTCTGCCCGCTACTGCGCGCCCCGACACCTCTTAGATAGATGGCAGAGCTACGACGCGAACCGTAGTCTGGGATATAGAGGCTGGGGATGCGTCCTGTCAGCGCCGTCACATCTGCCACGTCATAGCGTCGTAGCTGTAGGGGGCTAAGTACACTTGCCGAGAGAGGTTGCCTAGTGGTAAGGGTCGTGCGATGGGCATTGCCCGCCGAGATCTCTACCACGTCGAGCAGGTGAATGCTATCGGCTGGCAAGCCTTCGGCAAAGGCTGTGCTGGATAGACCCACGAGTGCCAGCCCGAGTAAAGTCATACGTGCGCTCTGGCGCACCTTGGACGAACGCTTCGTCCTGCGAGAAGTATTGATCGTCATTCTTTATTCCGTCAATTGATCCTATTCGTTTATCTAGGGCGTTTGCCCTAGCTGAAATACTGTTAGCAAAGATACACCTCCACCCCCGTTCGTCACGTAACATTTGCGACCAAGGACCTAGCTCCGCAACCTCCCTAAGCAATGCAATACACTAGTAACCAATGCAGTAAAAGGGGAATAATTTCCTTAATACTAAACACCCAAGGGTCTCCCCCATTATGGCGAACTCGTCACATCCCTGCGCCGAGCCGTACGACCGCGTACTAAATCTACGCTACACGGTCTCTAGCACAGATGCTAAAGCTTGGATACAACACAAGAGAGATGAGCCTAAGACAGGTACCACGTCAATCTTTCACAGGTTCCCAGACTTAATATATATCTTTGTATCAGCATTGAAAGCAATCCACTAAGGAAACATGAAGCCTTCTCTGCTAGAAGAAACATCTCAATCTATTCAAAGGCATGAAGCAAAGTTCCTATCGTCTGAGACTTCTCTGGCGCAGTGCACTGACACTGGTCGTCGTCGCCATGCTCTCCGCCTGTGGCAAGAAGAGCGAACCAAACAACCCTACTCCCCCTCCACCCGCTCCGAAGCAGTACACGCAAGCTGACGAGCAGTCTACCAAAGGTCTTCGAGAGATCACTCCCTCCGATACGGTCATTATGCACAGCAATGTGGTTGATGTACAGGAAGACATCAACGACTTCCTCGACACAGCAGCCTCCACAGATGGCAAGCTCGTCTATCACGAGACTCCAGCTCTCCAGCAGGTGCGGGTCGGGGATGTCCTCTATTCGAGTGGTGCAGACAAAGGCACTCGTGCCTATGCCTACAAAGTCAAGAGCATCCACAAAGTCAATGGCAAAATCGAGTACGAAGTCGAGCAAGCACAACTCGGCGAGATCTTCGAGCAGTATAGCGTGAAGACAAACTACGATATGAATCCGAACAGCATCGAGTTTTTTGACATAGACGAACAGCTTGATGGGAATGTTCCTTTGAGAAGCTTTAAGTCGGATCTTTTAAAAAGAGCTAAAGCTGAGCTTAAAGATGGCAAGCTCAAGATTGAATATATACTAGTCGATCTAGATGATGACTATGAGAAGACGACTGATGATCAGATTACCCTCGGCTTTAGTTCCGAGTTGCACATGAGCCCTATAGATGTGTCATTCAAATACTTTACCTTTAGTCTGAAGTCTGGTCTTACTCTCGACAAGCCCACAATATCCCTGAGCTATGGCATGGAGTACTATAAGATGAAGGACGCTGAAGGAAAGACGCGTAATGTGGCAAATTTCTTCAAGGAGTCTATGGGATGGAGTACTGCAGAGGGTGCTGGGATCAAAGGGCATAGATCATGGACAAGCAAGATCGCCAAGATGTCGGGCAAGCGCATACGCCTATATCGCACCTCCTTTACCAGCACGTCGCCTACGCGCCTTGCTGTCGATCCCGTGTTTGAGTTCTATGCCATACTCTCATTTGATGTCTCAGGGAAGCTTCAGGTAAGTATAGAGGCAGAACCCTTGATGCTAGACTTTACATATATGCAAGGAGCGACCGTACCTCCCTTGCTAACGATGGAGCCCAGGGGGCTATCTGGGCTCGAGAATGTCTCAGTCTTAGGCGATGCTAAGGCATCACTGAAGATGGGGCTAGGCGTAGGTCTGGTACTCTATTTCCCTGCACTTACCAAAGGGCTTAAGCGTGATGATCAGTCTCGTCTCGGCATCTATGGGGACATAGCTTTAGGAGTCACAGGATCGTTCTCTTCTGAGCTCAAATATGCCCCAGAGCTTGCCTCACCATCTGATCCTGGGCTCTCGGGGTCTGTACAGATGGGACTCGAAGCTTCGTTAGACTTGACAGGCACGATAGAAGGTAAACTTTATCTCTGGAAAGTCAAAGAGTCCACCTTCGAGCAGGAGATCTTCAAGAAAAGATTAATAGGACCATGGAATTGTGATTTCAGCTATATATGGCTAAATCAAGGAGACACGCACAAGGTCAAGCTCTATGACGCTGCCCCTGACGCAGTGAGGGTATCAGGAGAAGATGAGTTTGTTAGTGGGCATCATAAGGGAGAGAATTACATCTTCACTGCTCAGAAGCCTGGATATTCGGTGATCGATCTAGTAGCGCCTCGGCGGAGAGGCAAGTATGCGTTCTTTGTTAGCCCCACGCGAGCCGTACAGGGCTCTTCGGGTATAGAGGTATCTCCTGGCGAAAGACTATAACCACTAAATATCACAACGTACGTATGAATACTATAATCAGATATACCTGGGCAATTCTTTGTCTGCTGACGCTGTGGGCATGTCAGCGCGAAGACTTAGGGCCTAGCGCGACGATAGGAGCAGATGAGTGTATCATCAGTGTACAGGCTCCCATGCAGGATGCCTTGCGCTCTAGCTTCTCGCCAGTGGCTGGAGGTCTCGATATGCAGACCACCTGGAGGGAGGGAGACAAGATACATTTCTATGCCCTGCAAGATCGCAGAGCGTATGACCTCGGAGAGTCTCCGATCTTCGATCTAGATCAGTCGACTGGGCGTGCTAAGGTCAAGATCGCCACTCAGATCATTAGTCGTAGTGAGCCATTCACTCTCGTAGGGCTACATGGTCATAAAGGAGTCGCTCTACGATCACAGATTTACCTTGATGCCTCGAGTCTCCTCGGCAAGCCACTCGATGGCTTCTCGCCCCCGTTGTGTCTCGTGGCAGAGATTACCAACGGCTCAGATCTCAGTGCCGTTCAGAGCTTTCAGTTTCGTCACTATGGAGCCTACGAGCTTACCCATATTCGCAACGAGAGTACCGAGGATCTTCACCTCTCTGAGGTGTATTGGCAGGATAGCGCTGTGAAGGATAATCAGCCTTCGGCGAAGCGTCCGTGGACGTTCTGGGAGTTTGCTTATGATCCCATTGCGCGAATGTATGAGGAGGTACTCGGCGTGCTAGACGAATTCTCCCTATCTCCTTCATTTATGCGCGCTGAGATAGATCAGAAAGCACACACCATCCCTGTAGGGTCAGAATCCGTTTTCGTAAGCTGGAGTATCCCCAACCCTAAGCAGTCCATGAGTGAAGCTACCGTCATCTCAGCGAAGATCAAGCAAGGGAAGCAGATGCTACCGATACAGTCTGGAGTCTACGCAGCGGCCAAGGGCAAGGCGTTGCGTCCTGGGCATAGCTATCACCTGTATACTAAGTGGAACGGCAAGGCTCTAGTCATCGATGGAGAGATGGAGGAGAAAGAGGACGAAGCTCCGCTCCAGCTCGAGTACGATCGTCTAGAGACGGAGATGCAGCCTGGATTACCCCCGATGTATATTCGTGTCACAGCAGGCAAGGCGACAGAGGTAAGTGTCGGAGATCCGAAGATCATCCGTGCGGAGATTGCTCCTCCTGACGGGCAAATTATAACGGTCTACTTCGACCAGGTTGGCTCTACAACTCTGACGGTCTCTGATGGCAAAAATAGCGTAACAATCCCTGTAATAATCCGTCCATATACGCCTGACGACACATCCATCCCCAAGGGTGTAGTGATCCGAGATGGTGTACTCATCAAATGGCCCTGCGAAGCCATACCAGAGAGTGGACACGTGGCAATACCCAACTCTGTGACGAGTATCGGAGTTGACGCTTTTTACGAATGTGCAAGCCTTACGAATGTTGTCATCCCCAGCTCGGTGACGAGTATCGGAGACTGGGCTTTTGCTCGCTGTACAAGCCTGACGAATATTGTCATACCCAACTCAGTGACGAGTATTGGAGAGCGGGCTTTTGCTAGCTGTATGAGCCTGACGAGTATTGTTATACCCAGCTCTGTAACAAGTATCGGAGTTGAAGCTTTTGCTGGCTGTACAAGCCTGCCGGGGATTGTCATACCCAACTCTGTAACAAGTATCGGAATTGAAGCTTTTGCTGGCTGTACAAGCCTGACGAATATTGTCATACCCAACTCAGTAACAAATATCGGAGCTGACGCTTTTGCTGGCTGTACGAGCCTTACGAGCATTAACATCCCCAGCTCTGTAACGAGTATTAAAGACGGGGCCTTTGCTGGCTGTACAAGCCTGACGAGTATTGTCATCCCCAGCTCTGTAACGAGTATTGAAGCCGCGACCTTTTCTCGCTGTACAAGCCTTACGAGTATTAACATTCCCAGCTCGGTGACAAAAATAGAAGGGCATGCCTTTTTGGGCTGTACAAGCCTTCCGAGTGTTGTCATTCCTAGCTCAGTGAAGAGTCTCGGGGAAGGGGCTTTTGACTGGTGTAGTAATTTGCAAGCGGTCTCTTGCCAAGCGACAACCCCTCCTAAGGCTACTTCACTTGGATACAGCGGACGGCTCAATGTGCCACGAGGGAGCAAGCATCTCTACGAGGGAGCTGATGGCTGGCAAAAGTGCTATCCGATAGTAGAGGTTGATTTCTAAGCATCAGAGTGGCTGAGTCAGTGAAGGTATCTGTGATACCGCTTCGCTAGACAGAGAGAACTCTAGCGGTTGTGGCTTAGCGGAGAATCGCCCCCACGCCCTAATGTCTTTGTGCTACGCCCTGCATTCTTTACTGGAATGCAGGGCGTAGCCTCGTTTGTGGGGAAGGGCGAACCGTCTAGGCAGGGAGAGGAACTAGATTGAGTCGCTAGGTTGAGTTAGGCTGAATGGTCTAGGCGGATCAAAGTAAGCCGGCTCTGTCCCAAAGCTTGGGATACATAAACCAAGCTTTGGGATACATAGACCAAACAATGAGATACGTATTCCAAACTTTGGGATAGAGATGGGATAAGGTAAGTTAGGGAGTTCGGCTAGGGTATCAGGGAGCTTTGACTTAGCTTGAGTGAGCTTAGACAAGCAAGGTCTCTCGGAGTGGGGACTTGATTAGGGTGAAGTGAGCGATTCGTCGTACCTTTGTGGGCAGAGATATATCTTGATTATGAGACGATACTATTATGCGCTGGTGCTGGCTCTAGGGCTGAGCGCGCTCGGAGCGTGTAGCTCAGGCGGAGCACGCCACCAGGCAGAGAATGCCATGCAGGGCGATGGCCTTGACCTGGCACACCCCATTACAGTAGACTATGCACGGGGCTTCTCGATAGAGACGCACCCAGGCTATCGCACCGTGACGATCTTCTCTCCCGAGACTGGAGACACGACCGCTGTGTACATCCTCTACCCACGTGAGGCGGAGCGACCTGAGACGGCGATCGCTGGCGCACGTTATATCGGCGTGCCCATCGAGAGGCTCGCGTGTATGACCTCGACAGAGCTAGGCGCATTGCCCCTGCTGAATGCCCGCGAGACGCTCGTGGCATGCGGTAGTGCGCAGTACGTCTGTGACAGCATTATTCGCCAGCGCATCGCCAGCGGTCAAGTCATCGAGATAGCGCGCGGGATGGGGCGCAATGTAGAGGCACTCCTTGCTGCCCGTCCCGAAGTCCTCCTGCAAGACTTCTCCAGCGCGACGGACAAGGATGCGGATATCGTCGCTGCGGGTGTCGAGATCATACAGTTCAACAACTGGAAGGAAGAGACCCTTCTCGGTCGTGCCGAATGGCTCAAGCTCATCGGCATTCTCACAGGACGCGCACGCCTTGCCGATGAAGTATTTACCGACATTACCCGCCAGTACGACGAGGCGCGAGCCTTGATTGACTCCACAGCTACCCCGCTCCCGATCATGTACGGGCAGGACTATAAGGGCGCATGGTATGTCCCAGGCGAACATTCATTCGTCACGGCGATGCTCCGCGATGCAGGTATGCACTACGACTATATCGAGGGGCAGGTGGCGAGTATGCTTCAAAGCTTCGAGACGGTTTTCTCTAAGCATAGGCATGCACGGCTGTGGCTGTGCATGATGGCTGGCTCGGTGGAGACGGTGGAGGAGTTCGTGAAGCTCAACGATCACTACGCTCATTTCGACGCTGTGCGCTCGGGTGAGGTATGGGTAGACTCCAAGCGTCTCATGCCTCACGGTGCCAATGATGTCTGGGAGAGCGGGATCTACAACCCCCATCTCATCCTCAAGGATCTCATTCGCATCGCACATCCCGAGCTGCTGCCCGACTACGAGACGACTTATTGGCGTCGCCTCCCTTAATCTCTGCCCGATCCCTTAACCTCCCGACTATGCGCACCCGCCTTGTCTTCGTCCTCCTCATCCTTGCGGTCGTCCTCGCCTTCGTGATCGACATCGCTTGGGGGACAATCTCGATCCCGCCAGCCGAAGTCCTGTCTGCCCTCCTGGGGACGGATGACTCTGGCACGACCTCGACCTACGTCGTCCAGCACTTTCGCCTGCCCAAGGCGCTCACTGCCCTCATCGCTGGTGCGGGGATCGCCATCTCGGGCTTGCAGATGCAGAGCCTCTTTCGTAATCCCCTTGCCGACACCTCTATCCTCGGCATCAATAGCGGGGCAGGTGTGGGCGTTGCTCTCTATACGATGGCAGCGGGGCTATTGCCTGGCTGGCTCTCATCGGGTGGCGTGGTGAGCATGTGGGGCATTATCCTCTCGGCTTCGCTCGGCGCAGTGGTCGTCCTGCTTGCGATCTCGGTCGTTGCCTCACGGGTGCGAGACGTGGTCTCGGTGCTGATCGTGGGGGTCATGATGGGGTTCTTGGCTTCGGCGGTCATCTCGGTGCTACAGTTCTTTAGTAGCGAAGAGACGCTCAGGATGTACCTGATGTGGTCATTTGGTAGTGTGTCGGGGACGACGTGGGGACAGCTCACGTGGCTCCTGCCCATCGTCTCGATTGGTCTCCTTGCTTCGCTTCTGATGCCCAAGTACATGAATGCCCTTGCGCTCGGTGAGCATTATGCCCGTTCGGTAGGGGTGAATGTCCCCGCCGTACGCATGTCTATGATCGCCATCACCAGCATTATCACGGGCAGTATTACCGCTTTCGTCGGTCCAGTAGCCTTCCTAGGGCTAGCGGTACCGCACTTCGTTCGTGCGACGATGCGCACGGCAGACCACCGCACGCTCATCCCTGCGACGATGCTCATGGGTGCGCTTTTGCTCCTCGTCTGCGACATCGCGACCCAACTGCCCGAGGCACAGTTCGTCCTGCCGATCAATGCCCTGACCTCGTTCATCGGTGCGCCCGTGGTGATCTTCGTCATCCTACGCGGACGACGTAGCACCCCCTTCCGCTAAATCCCTTTCGCTATGCATGCTCCCTCCGACCTCATTCGCCTAGACCACCTCACGACGGGCTACCGCCTCGGCAGGGGTGCGCGCACCATATCCACAGACCTCACGCTCTCTATCCCTGCGGGTAGCCTCGTGATGCTGATGGGTCCCAATGGCAGTGGCAAGTCCACCCTCATGCACACGATGGCAGGGCTAACGCCTCCGCTCTCAGGCGAGATACACATCTCCTCACGCAGGCTCACAGGACTACCAGCAGGCGAGATGGCACGCCTGCTCAGCCTCGTGCTAACTGACCGTATCACCGAGGGCGGAATGACCGTGGCTGATGTCGTCGCCATCGGTCGGCATCCCTACACGGGATTCTTCGGGCATCTTACTGTCGAAGATAGGCGCATCATCGACGAAGCCCTTAGCCTCTGCAGTCTCACCGACATGCGTACGCGCCTCGTCGCAGAGCTTAGCGACGGCGAACGCCAGCGGGTCATGATCGCACGCGCCCTAGCTCAGCGCACGCCCCTTATCCTACTAGACGAACCGACAGCACACCTCGATCTCCCCTCTCGCCTCTCCGTCATCGCCATGCTCCGCCAGCTAGCGCACGACCTCGGCAAGGCAATCCTCGTCTCCACGCACGAACTAGACCTTGCCCTCTCCTACGCTGATCGCATTTGGCTCATGGACACCGCAGGCACGGTCACCGATGCTCTCCCTGCCGACATTGTCCGCGAGGGTCATCTAGAGCGTGTCTTCGGCAATGCGCCCCGCGAGAGCTACGAAGCCCTCGCCCGCCTCTGGCAGTCCCGCTAACCTCTCCCCGCCCTGTCGTCTCTCTCCTGCGAGGCCATATTTAATTACGCGCACCCACGCGTACACGTAGCTACCCAGCACCTTGACACTCCCCCGACACTCAAGTAGGGACTCGGGGGACACTCAAGTAGAGAGGCGCCCGACACTTCAATAGGGACTCCTCGGACACTTCAATAGGGACTTGCCTGACACTTCAATAGAGAGGCACCCGAGTCCCTATTGAAGTGTCCGAGGAGTATTCAGTGCTCAGATGACAGAGCCTCCAGTATATCGACCGCGCAGTACTGCCTAATCGCTCGGCACCGCTGAATGGTCTGACCCGTCGGACTGGTCTGACTAGCCCGACACGTCCGACCCCATAGCCACCAGGGGCGTAAGCCGTGTGCTGGGAAAGCAGTACCTTTGTGTATATCTCTGCGGAGAAAGCGAGCTTTCGGCTCGCCCCCGCAATAGCACAAATCAGTGAATCAAGTATGATCAGACGTGTCACCACTTTACTCATCGTGCTCACCGTGAGCCTCGGAGCATTCGCCCTCGAACGTACGCCCCGCACTCCCAAGCGGAGCAAAACCCCTATCAAGGTCGCCTGCGTAGGTAACAGCATTACCTATGGGATGACCATCGACGACCCCGAGCACAACTCTTACCCCGCACAGCTACAGCAGATGCTGGGCTCGGCGTATGAGGTGGGCAACTTCGGCAAGTCGGGCGCTACACTCCTGCGTCATGGACACCGCCCATACAATGAGCAGGAGGAGTATCAGCGCGCCCTAAAGTTCGCAGGCGACGTGGTGGTAATCCACCTCGGGATCAACGATACCGACCCACGCAACTGGCCCAATCATCGGGACGAATTCGTCAGTGACTACCTCCAGCTCATCGATAGCCTACGCGCAGTCAATCCTAGAGCGCACTTTATCCTGGCACGCCTGTCGTCCATTCACGCCCAGCACCCGCGCTTCGACAGTGGTACACGGGAGTGGCACGCCCAGATACAGGAGCGCATCGAGGAGGTCGCTCGCCTCTCGGGTGCTCAGCTTATTGACTTCAACGAACCCCTCCTGCCTTTCCCCAACCTTATCCCCGACAACATTCATCCCACCCGTGAGGGTGCTACGATCCTCGCCCAGACGGTCTACTCTGCCATTACAGGCGACTTTGGCGGGCTAAGTCTGCCGATGACCTATACCGATGGGATGGTGCTACAGCGTGGACGAACGCTCTCCATCCGTGGGCGTGCCAATAGTGGAGAACGGGTTACCCTGTCCTTCGCAGGGCAACGCCGAGAGACCACCACGGGCAAGGATGGACGCTGGACGATAGAGCTAGCTCCCCTCTGTGCCACGCACCACGGGCAGACCCTAACCATCGAGACGCCTAGCCGTCGCCTCGTGTATCGTGATGTCCTCGTCGGCGAAGTGTGGCTTGCCTCTGGACAGAGCAATATGGCATATACCATGCGCCAGACAGACGGAGCCGAACGCGCAAGCATCGCTAGCGACTCCCTCCTACGCCTCTACGACATGAAGGAGCTATGGGCGACGAACTCCACCGCCTGGAGCGAAGGCGCACTAGACTCTGTCAATCGCCTGCTCTACTATCGCCCCACCTCTTGGCAGAGGGCTACGCCCGAGACTGTAGGGGCATTCTCCTCGATCGCCTACACCTTCGCCCAGAGACTGCGCGACAGCCTCAATGTACCCGTGGGCATTATCTGCAATGCGCTCGGCGGATCGACTACGGAGGCATGGATCGACCGCCACACCCTCGAGCGTGAACTACCTGGCATGCTTCGTCACTGGAGAGATGGCGACTATGGGATGCCTTGGGCGCGCCAGCGTGCTTATGAGAATATTGCCCTGCGTCGTGAGGTTAAGAGCCAGCGCCACCCTTATGAGCCGACCTATCTCTATGATGCGGCTATTCGTCCGCTTGGGCAGTATCCGATCGAGGGGGTGCTCTGGTACCAAGGCGAGAGCAATGCGCACAATGTCGAGCTACACGCTCGCCTCTTCCCTCTGCTCGTCGAGAGCTGGCGCAAGAGCTGGCAGATGCCCGACCTCCCATTCTACTTCGTCCAGCTCTCCAGCATCGAACGCCCCTCGTGGGCGCACTTCCGAGACAGTCAGCGCAGGCTCGCCCTCGACATGCCTCGCACGGCAATGGTCGTCTCGAGTGATCACGGACACCCTACCGATGTGCATCCCATCGCCAAGGAGGTTATCGGGCATCGCCTTGCCCTGCAAGCGCTCCGCCACAGCTATGGCTACACTCTGCGAAGTGAAGGACCACGCCTGCTACGTATGGAGCCACTCGCTGACGGACGTGTACGCCTGACCTTCGACGACGAACTGGCGACTAGCGACGGACAGGCAGTGCGCACCTTCGAGGTCGCTCCCGCGGACGGACTCTATAGCCCCGCCACAGCCGTCATCGAGGGCAAGACGCTCACGCTCTCTAGTCCCATCGCAGAGCCTCGGCGCGTACGCTATGCCTACCGCCCATTCACAGACGGTAACCTCGTCGGTTCGACAGGTCTACCCGTATCCACATTCACCACCGAAGACTTCTAGCCCATTATGATCATAGCCCAGCAGAAGCGCAGAGAGAACATCTGCGAATACCTCCTATACATGTGGCAGGTCGAAGACCTCGTGCGTGCAGCCGACTGCCGTAGCGAACGTATCGAGGAGCTTATTATGCCCCGCTACGACTTGCCCGAGGAGTCGCTTGCCCCCATTCGTCAGTGGTACTACGAGCTGGCAGATATGATGCGCACCGAAGGCAAACAGACAGGCGGACACCTCGACATCAATCGCATTGTCCTCATGCAGCTCGAGGACTTGCACCGCACCTGCCTTGCTGACCCCAACGATGTCGTCTATCAAGGCATGCACTATCAGATACTACCTGCCCTCATTCAGCTAAGAGGCAAGAGCGGAGGGACAGAGCTTAGCGATCTCGAGACTTGCTTTAGTGCTGTGTACGGCTTCCTCACCCTGCGCCTCAAGGGAGAAACACCAAGCGAAGAGACGACTAAGTCGATCAAGCAGATTAGCACCTTCCTTGCCCTCCTGGCGCACAAATATCATCAAGCAGCCCAGGCAGAGGCTAACGCTGAGGAATAGCCCCAGCGCATCGACCCTGCCCATCCACCTCTATCCCCCCAATCCATCCTACCCTATGCGACTAGAGACTAGCCGTCTGACCCTAAGACCCTTCTGCGACGAGGACGCTCCCGCCCTCTACCGCTACGCCTCCAATCCCAACGTCGGTCTCCGTGCCGGCTGGCCTCCTCATGAGAGCGAGGCACAGAGCCTGCAGATCATCCGCGAGCTACTTAGCGCGCCCCACACCTTCGCCATCGTGCTGCGTGAGACGGGCGAAGCGATCGGGAGCTGTGGCATCATGCTCGGTAAAGACGCCCATAGCCCCGAGATCGCTGAGGACGAATGTGAGGTAGGATTCTGGATCGCCGAGGAATACTGGGGTCGGGGACTTGCTCCCGAGGCACTCGCCCTCCTGCTAGACTACGCCACGGAGGTACTCAAGGCTCGGGCAGTGTGGGGTGCATACTTCGACGGCAATGACCAGTCTCGTCGCGTGCTGGAGAAGTGCGGGTTCATCCATCATCACACCGAGCGCGACAAGCCTTGGACACTCATCGGGCGCGTGCACACCGAGCATTATATGAAGCGCACGACAGGCAAGGCATAGCCCAGCACTAGGGCTACCCCAAGCCGTTAGGCGAGAAAGGCGTATCTTTGCAAGCAAAGAATTGATCAACGAAACTCAATGGGCATATATTCCGACGAAATCAACCTAAGGCGTACGTTCGCCATCATCAGTCACCCCGACGCGGGTAAAACTACTCTGACGGAAAAGCTCCTCCTATTCGGGGGCGCTATCCACGTAGCTGGAGCAGTCAAGAGCAACAAGATCAAGAAGACCGCCACGAGTGACTGGATGGAGATCGAGAAGCAACGCGGTATCTCCGTGGCAACGTCTGTGATGGGCTTCGAGTACCGTGGGCACAAGGTCAATATCCTCGACACGCCTGGTCACCAGGACTTCGCCGAGGATACCTTCCGCACGCTCACTGCTGTCGATAGCGTCATCATCGTCATCGACTCTGCCAAGGGGGTAGAGGCACAGACCCGCAAGCTGATGGAGGTCTGCCGTATGCGTCATACGCCCGTCATCGTCTTCATCAACAAGCTCGACCGCGAGGGACGAGATACCTTCGACCTGCTCGACGAAGTAGAAGCCGAGCTTCAGATTAGCGTGCGCCCC
Source organism: Porphyromonas sp. (assembly GCA_041854825.1). GTDB lineage: Bacteria > Bacteroidota > Bacteroidia > Bacteroidales > Porphyromonadaceae > Porphyromonas. The sequence goes on from JBHACZ010000094.1 coordinate 15,645, forward strand.
CTCTCCTGGCCCATCGACATGGGGCAGAGATTCAAGGGCGTGTACAACATCTACCAGCAGGGGCTCAACCTTTTCACCCCCGACAAGCAGCGCATCACCGAGAGCGTCGCTTTCTCAGATATTAACTCGCCAGAGCTCGAGCAATACATCACCAAGGAGCAGGCGGAGAAGCTCCGCACAGACCTGGAGCTAGTCGATGGCGTGTACCCAGAGTTTGACCGCGAGGCTTATCTACGCGGAGAGCTAGCACCGGTATTCTTCGGCTCTGCGCTCAACAATTTCGGTGTGCAGGAGCTTCTAGACTGCTTTCTCGACATCGCCCCTTCACCTCAGCCTATCCAGGCAGAGGAGCGCACGGTCGATCCACACGAGGAGGGCTTTACGGGCTTTGTCTTCAAGATACATGCCAACATGGACCCCAATCACCGCAGCTGTATCGCCTTCGTCAAGATATGCTCGGGACGCTTCGAGCGCAATGCCAGCTACCGACACGTACGCCTCGGCAAGTCGATGAAGTTCAGCAGTCCGACTGCCTTCATGGCTCAGCGCAAGGAGACTGTCGAGGAGGCATTCGCTGGCGACATCATCGGTCTCCCCGACACGGGCAACTTCCGCATCGGCGACACGATCACAGGAGGCGAACTGCTTCACTTCCGCGGTCTGCCTAGCTTCTCTCCGGAGCAATTCAAGTACATTGAGAACCAAGACCCCATGAAGACCAAGCAGCTCGCCAAGGGGATCGACCAGCTAATGGGCGAAGGTGTAGCTCAGCTCTTCACCAACACCTTCAGCGGGCGCAAGATCATCGGCACTGTGGGGCAGCTACAGTTCGAGGTCATCCAGTACCGCCTCCTGCACGAGTATGGCGCAGCCTGTCGCTGGGAACCCATCAATCTCTACAAGGCATGCTGGATCGAGAGCGACGACCCCGTAGCCCTCGAGACATTCAAGAAGCGCAAGGCGCAGTATATGGCTGTAGACATCGCAGGGCGTGACGTCTACCTTGCGGACTCTGGCTATGTGCTGACGATGGCACAGCAGGATTTCCCTGACATTCGTTTCCACTTCACCAGCGAATTCGGCAAATAATCTCCGCGCTCGCCGTGACATCTCGCCCCGCTCTACCTCGATCAAGGCAGAGCGGGGCGAATGCTTTAGGTAGATCGAGCGAGAGAAGCACGCTAAGCAAAGTCATGGACTTAGAGTACACGATCTCTAGACCAAAGTTTGGTCTATGTATTCCAAAGCTTGGTTTATATATACCAAGCCTTGGAATATGCATACCAAGCTTTGGTACACAGACGACTCACCTTATCGAGCAAAGATCTACAGTCTGTATCCCTCCCACGACTTCTACGAAGAGACTGTATCAGCATCATTGGATCGGGACAGTCTGCCTTCCCTCCCTCCTGCGTCGCGCCTTGCAGATACTGGATAAAGCCATAAATCTGCTATTGCAAATGCTCAAAAAGACACCTTCGAAATATATAAACCTCAGATAATGAGAATATTTATTATGGCACACGGTTGCAGGTTTGCGATCTAATCTCTATCTTTGTGACCGGAGTTGTTAAATCCTACCCTTGTAGGAGGGCTCTGTGGGATAGACGTACAGATCAGACTAAAGAGTACGGTCTGTGCGTTGATACCAGGAAAGCAAGGGGCTCACAAGAGGTGCGTCCCCTAGAGTGTTAATTATTTATAGTAGTAACGAAGACAGTATGACCAAGCAGACACTGTTCTTGCTATGCGCATCCTTGTGCCTGAGCTTCGGCATCCCCACGACAGGGCAAGCCGGTCCTCTGGTACCAACAAGAGAAGGGACACGCACAGCATCACCAGCGCGCACGTCGATCGATAGTCTTAGCGGAGAACGCGGACTGCTCGCCGATCGCCTAGAGATACGGCGCAGAATCGCGGATCAGAAAAAACTCCGTGACCAAGAAATCAAGGAAGAGCTAGCCGAGGAGAACCTCGATGATCCAGCTATCGACCTCTACGGCGAAAACTCATGGAATAGTAACGTCAATCCCATCGGGACGTTCGGGAACATCCCCGCTCGCTACGACATCAACCTCAACGAATTCGTGATGCCCTGCGAAAGCCGTCGCGTAACCAGCCACTTTGGCTACCGCCCACGCTTTCGCCGAATGCACTACGGTATCGATATCGGACTTAGCGTAGGAGACACCATCCGCGCCGCCTTCTCAGGCAAAGTACGCATCTCCTCATACGAGAGACGTGGCTATGGCCACTACATCATCATCCGCCACCCCAATGGGCTAGAGACTGTCTACGGACACCTCCACCGCCGTTTTGCCAAGGAAGGCACCGTCCTCAAGGCTGGCGATCCCATCGGGCTCGGGGGTAATACGGGTCGTTCTACAGGTCCTCACCTGCACTTCGAGGCGCGTTTCATGGGCGTTCCACTCAATCCCGACCACCTCATCGACTTCACCGAAGGAGCGCCCCGCATGGACGTGTACACCTTCCGCCGTGGCGCCAGTCAGACAAGCTCTGGCACCTCTATTTCACGCGCATCAGCGAAGAGGAGCAAGGCAAGCGATTCGGCTGCTACGATCCGCACCTATCGCATTCGTCGCGGAGACAACATCACCTCCATTGCCAAGAAGCACGGTCTCTCCATATCTCAGCTTTGCAAGCTCAACGGCATCTCGACCAAGAGCAAGCTCACCGCAGGCAAGAGCCTCCGCGTCTCCTAAGTAAACATTTAGCCCTCGCGAGGGCAGAATAATAATAGAAATCGCCCCAGATACCTCCTCGGTATCTGGGGCGATTTCTATTGTGGAGTTTACCAGCCTCTAGACAGGTGCCTAAAGGATATTGCTATCTGCGTGGCTTGATATCAAGACGCACAGGACGAATCATATTCTCGGGTGCCAGGATCGTATCCAGCTCCTCCTTGCTCAGGATACCATGCTCAAGCACGAGTTCGTACACACCACGTCCAGTCGCCATAGCTTCCTTGGCGATGACGGTAGAGTTCTTGTACCCGATGATGGGGTTGAGGGCGGTGACGATGCCCACACTGCTCTCGATGTCTGCACGGCACTTATCAGCGTTCGCCGTGATGCCATCGATACAGCGCGTGCGGAGCGTGTCCATACCGGCGATCAGCAGCTCAATGCTCTCGAGACAGCACTGCGCCATAACAGGTTCCATCGCATTAAGCTCCATCTGAGCAGCATCGCCTGCAAGGGTAATGGTCAGGTCGTTACCCATCACCTTGTAGCACACCTGGCTCATCACCTCGGGGATAACAGGATTAACCTTCCCTGGCATGATCGAGCTACCAGGTTGCATGGCAGGAATGCTAATCTCACCGAGACCACAGCGAGGACCGCTAGAGATCAGACGGATATCGTTACTGATCTTATTGAGCTTGACCGCCACGCGCTTCATGGCAGAGCTATAGCCAATCATTTCGCTCGTGTCGCTCGTAGCTCCGACGAGGTCAGCTGCCAGATGTATCTCACGCCCCATGAGCTTCGTGAGGGCTTCGATACAGTAGCCTGCATATTCAGGCTCGGCACAGATCCCTGTGCCGATAGCCGTCGCCCCCATATTGACCGTAAGGAACTGCTCAGCTGCAGCATCGAGATGTGCTATCTCCTGCTCGAGGATCGAGGCAAAGCCTCCGAAGGTCTGCCCGAGCGTCATAGGCACAGCGTCCTGAAGCTGAGTACGCCCCATCTTCAGCACTGACTCCATCTCACGGCTCTTGGTGCGCAGAGAGGCAATCAGCTCTGTAAGGTGTGTTCGAAGCTCACCATGCGCAGCATAGAGAGCGAGGTGAATCGCTGTGGGATAGGCATCATTGGTAGACTGTGAGCAATTGACATGATCGTTGGGCGAGAGATACTGATAGTCGCCAGCCTCATGCCCGAGGATCTGGAGAGCCCTGTTGGCGATGACCTCATTGGCATTCATATTGGTCGTGGTGCCTGCTCCTCCCTGGATAAGATCGACGGGGAAATGCTCATGATGTTGCCCCGCGAGGATCTCACGGCATGCTTGATCAATAGCGCGGAACTGATCATCCGAGAGTAGCCCGAGGCGGTGGTTAGCCTCTGCAGCGGCTGCCTTCGTAATGGCGAGCGCATTGACGAAAGTCGGATAATCGGACAGATGATAACGACTGATTCGGAAGTTCTCGATACCTCTCAGCGTCTGCACACCATAGAGTCGGTCGGCAGGGATGAGGCGTTCGCCTAGGAGATCGCTCTCCTTTCTCATTGGGTTTTCAGCCATACTTTGATAAGATTATTTATGGTCACCTACCAAGGCAACCGTGGTTGCTATTCTTTAGGCTAAGGTACGAACAAACTTCCATAGCTCGACCAACATTTTGCCCCAATTTCCCTAATAGGATACTCTCTATCGAGTTCTAGTATAGAACTCAAAAGCCTTTGCCCCTTACCCACTCTGCCATAGCAGAGTGGGTAAGGGGCAAAGGCTTGAATAACTTGGCTAGCCCAGCTAGCAGTCGAAACTACTCGACAGTAATCTCGTCGGTGAAGATGAAATGCCCCTCAGAGCGATCATTCTCAGCATAGAGACGGACATAACGCGCCTCCGTACTGGTGGTGAAATAGAAGTCCTCGAACGTGGGGTACGTAATCTTTTCATCCGTCTGCGAGGTGTACTTGCCGAGCGATGTCCAGTTCTGTCTGTCGTTGCTCACCCACACCTCTACAAAGCGAGGCATATATACCCAATGCTCACGCTCCTGCATGAACTGCGCGGTAATACGACGCACAGGCTTAACAGCTCCCAGGTCAATCGTCACATCCAGAGGCGTAGTGAAGCCCTGCCATAGCTTGTCTGCATAGGTAGGCGTACCGCGATGCCCGTCGATGAGCGTGCGTTCACCAGCTGCGGGGTAACGCTCATGCCACTTAGCGCCGTTGTAGGTCAGCGTGCCGTCCATACCTAGGTGACGCGCAAAGCGGATATTCATCGCAGAGGCATAGAGAGGCTTGCCCGCACGGAAGAGGTTGTAATGTACGAGCGCAGAGTCAGCCGTCACAATAGGCGCTTCGTAGAGCGTGCTGCTGGCTGTAGGCTGTGAGCCGTCCAGCGTATAGCGAATCTCCACATCACTACGCTCGGGACGAAGCGTCATCTCGATCGCCGAACCATCTGCCGTAGCATGGATCTCGCGCGTGATACCGTTGAGCGTGTAGGCATTGATCCCGCGGGCGAGCATAGCATCCGTATAGCGCTCGGCGCGTAGACGGAAGTCATCCCATGACCTGCGCGCCTGAGGTGTCCATGCCACCTCTGCCACAGCGAGCATACGAGGATAGAGCATATAGTCCACGTCGCGCTCGGTGTCAGCATACTCCGTCCAGAGGTTGGCCTGCACACCGAGGATATGCTTATGCTCCTCGGCAGTAAGACCTCGTGGCTCTGGGTCGTAGCTATATACCTTCTCTAGGGGAACGTAGCTACTATTGGCACGGGGCTGATCGGGAGCCGAGCTCTGATAATAGTCAAGATAGAAGAAGCCATTGGGCGTCATGATCACATCATGCCCTGCCTTCGCCGCCTCGATCCCGCCAGCTTCGCCACGCCAGCTCATGACTGTCGCCTCGGGAGCAAGACCACCCATGAGGATCTCGTCCCATCCGATGAGCTTGCGTCCCTTGCTCAGGAGATACTGCTCGATACGGCGAATCATATAGCTCTGTAGCTCGTGCAGATCCTTGAGACCCTCTGCCTTCATACGCGCCTGGCACTTAGGACAAGCACCCCAGTGATTCATCGCAGCTTCGTCGCCACCGATGTGAATGTATTTGCTGGGGAATAACGCCATCGTCTCGTCAAGGATGGTCTCGAAGAACTTGAACGTCTCCTCATTGCCTATACACACATCCGAGATCCCGTGCTCGTACTCACTCACACAAAAAAGCTCAGGATAGGCGGCGAAGATCTCATTGCTATGCCCAGGCATCTCGATCTCGGGAATAATCGTAATCCCCAGATTCTCGGCATAGGCTACGATCTCACGGATCTCATCCTGCGTATAATAAGTGCCATAGGCTCCAGGCGTACCCTCGTCCACGAACTGGCGGTCCATCCCCGACCACCACTTGTCCCAATCGCTCTGAGTGCGGAAGGCTGCCTTCTTCGTGAGCAGAGGATAGGCCTTGCTCTCCATACGCCAGCCCCCACCATCGACGAGGTGCCAGTGGAAGGTATTGAGCTTAAGTCTAGCCATCTCATCCAGCAGGCCCTTGAGGTAGCCCGTGCTTACGTAGTGACGCGACACATCGAGCATGATCCCACGATAGCCGAAGCGTGGCTCGTCATTGATACTCGCCAGGTGAATACGCTTCTCATCGTCTGTTAGCTGGCGAAGAGTCTGCACGGCATAGCGTGCTCCCTGTAGCGAACCCGCCTTGATGCGCACGCCCTCGGCAGTCACATCCAGCGTGTAGGCTTCGGCTCCGAGCCCTGTCGCCTCACCGATTGTAATATCAATCAATGCGCCCTCGGCAACTGATGAAAACTCCACCCCAGGCAGAGCAAGCTGTAGCAGAGGGAGCAGCACATCTGCACCGCTATCGATGCGAATGGTCGCAGTGTTGGATACCTGCAATGCGCCCTCTCCCAACGTTGCCTCTACGGGCATGGGGATCAGTGTAGGCTCAGCGAGCGGCTTCGTCGTAGTCGTACAGCTCACAGCTAGGAGCGTGGCTGCGACGAAAGAGGCTAGTCTTAGTCTAATGTTCATTATAAGAGAAATTGAATGGATAATCTTGTTCTTGCAGATAAAAACAACATAGGCAAGGGAGACTATCTATGTCAGCCCTTGCCTATGGAGTGTCGAAACTCTAGCGCAGTGATACCTTGATCACCGTCGGTACCCCGTCACGCTCGGCTCGCAGGATATACACCCCGGAGCGCAAGCTCTGTAGCGAGACCTCGTGCGCATTCTGTACTGTCAGCACCGTGCGCCCCGTCAGATCCACGGCGGTAAAGCGATCTGCCACCTCGCCATCGAAGTAAATCATCCGCCCTGCCACACGCATGGATAGCGCCGTAGCACCAGGCAATTCACTCCGATCGACGGCGATAGACTCACTCCGTGCAGAGGTCGCACTGATGGCATTGGATGTCGTATTCGTCACCTCGATAGCTCCTAGCGTACGTGTCCCCTTGACCAGTACAGAAGCGCCACCGCGCGTGTAGACACTACCGGTACGGTAGTAGGTCGTGGGAGCCTTGAGCCTCAGCGCCAGCACCTCACTAGCACTGCGCTTGCGTGGAATACTATCGACACCTGCAGCATGTGCGGAATGCTCAGCTCCTACTGCCCAAAGGAATAGCAAGAGAAGCACCGCGCCGGTGCTCAACGTCCTAGATATATCGTGTATATGCTGTCTCATTTTGTGCTATGATGCTAATTCTACATCGTACAAAGATAATAATTCTCACCCGAGTACGTATATATAAGACAATACCCATGGCGAAAGTTTATTCGCTTTCGCCTCTAGTCTCCCGCGCAAGTCAGCTCTTTTACCCAGCGAAATCTATACGCTATCCCCATTCCCCGCCGAGCTACTCCTCTCCTCGACCCCATACAACACCCCTCTCGGGACTTACTGTAAGTCACCGAGGGGACTTAGGGTAAGTCGCCGAGGCGAGTTACTGTAAGTCCCGATTGCGATAAAACTTAACCCCGAGTCGCGCTGTCTTCTTCCGTTCCTCAGCTTCCGAGTTTGCACGGGGCTGGCTATTCCCCTACCTTTGTAGTAGTGAAACAAATTCAGAAACAATAGACTACATGCTTTTCCTACAATATCCCGCCTGCAGCACCTGCCAGAAGGCAAAGAAATGGCTCCTCGAGCAAGGTTTCTCCCCCACCATTCGGCACATCGTAGACGAAGCCCCTACCGAGGCAGAGCTTCGAGAATGGATCGCTCTAAGCGGTCTCCCGCTCAAGAAATGGTTCAATACCAGCGGTGTCCTCTACCGTGAGCTAGCCCTCAGCGCCAAGCTCCCCACGATGACCGACGACGAGCAGATTGCCCTGCTTGCCCCCAATGGCAAGCTCATCAAGCGTCCTATCCTCGTCACCCCTACCCACGTCCTCATCGGCTTCAAGGCTGACGAGTGGGCGAAGGTGCTGGGGGAATAAGCCTCCCCGCACACAAAGCATTCCCTATGAACCTAAACAAACTGAAGGAAACCTGGCGGTGTATTCTAGACATGGCGCGTTACTGGCGGGAACGCAGTACAGCCCAATATCATGGAGATCGCTTCGAGGAGTGGGTAGTGCGCCACTCCAATATCAAAGGTTCGGAGGAAAAGCCCTATGAACCCGATTGGCTACTGATAGACTGGAGAAGCGACAAGTACATCAAGGAAGGGGGATATTACCCGCTCAATAGCTGCGCCCCAGACCTCCTGCTCGAGTCTATTCCTTCGGACAGAAACAAAGTATACAAAGCTGGCGCACTAATTCTCGTCGAATGCAAGTGGCGTAGTGCAATGGACGACTTCTTCCTTGAGCAAAAAGTCGTCGAGAAGTATGAGCGGTATATTGAGACGTCTCGCCTCAAGGAGCCGATCCATGCTCTATTCTATGTCTTTGGTTTCGGATGGGAGGGTGACGTACCTCAGGCTGTATACGCTCTCCCCTCACAGGTACTATATCGATTGGACGCTGAAGGGCGGATACATTTTCACAAAATGACGACGGAGGAACGCCAGCAAGCCTTCTCGCAGTATCGAGTGAATCTCGAGAAAAAGAATCCCTCTATCATCTATCTCCGCTACTCAAATCAATAGCCCTCTATGCTCTCATTCTCTCCTTCCACCATCTGCGCCACTGCCACTGCCCCAGGCGTGGGTGGCATCGCTGTCATTCGCCTTTCGGGCGCGCAGGCTTTCACCTTGGCTTCTCGGCATCTATTCCGCGGGGGCAAAGCCCTCGACCTCTCGACTATGCTCCCTCGACGGGCGGTCTATGCCGAGTGGCACGATGAGGCGGGGATGGTAGACGACGTCGTGGTATTGCCTTTCGTCGCGCCCCATTCCTACACAGGCGAAGATGTGGTAGAGATCTCCTGCCACGGCTCGACTTATATTGTCCGCCGAATACTTGAGTCCCTCATCCATTCGGGAGCAGAGATGGCACGCCCAGGCGAATTTACACAGCGCGCCTATCTTAATGGTCGCCTTGACCTGGCACAAGCAGAAGCCGTCGCCGACATCATCGCCTCCGAGACGGAAGTTCAGCACCGAATGGCAATGCAGCAAATGCGCGGGGGGTATAGCGCCAGCCTTGCTAAGCTCAGAGATCAACTTCTTCGCCTGACGTCTCTGATGGAGCTCGAACTAGATTTCCCTGAGGAAGATGTTGCATTCGCAGACCGTACGGAGCTATCTGCCCTTGCCACCACACTTCACACCCAGATCGCTGATCTCATAGAGAGCTATCGCCTAGGCAATGCTGTGCGTACGGGCATTCCTGTCGCCATCGTCGGTGCGACCAATGTGGGCAAAAGTACCCTGCTCAATGCTTTGCTCGGTGAAGAACGTGCCATAGTTAGCGACATTCACGGCACTACGCGTGACACTGTAGAGGACACCGTCAATATCGGGGGTTATCTCTTCCGCTTCGTCGATACTGCTGGGCTAAGGCAGACAGATGACGTCATCGAATCCCTCGGCATAGAGCGAAGCCGTGCGCGTATGCAGTCTTCGTCCATCGTCCTCGGTGTCCTAGACGGCAGTCGCTTCGACGAGGCCGAGCAAACGGCAACTCTCGCCGAGATCCTCTTCACCGCTACCGACCAGAATCTCCTACTCCTGATCAACAAGTGCGACCTCATCACTCCCGAAGTGCTCGCCCACATCACTGCCCAGCTCACCGCCCAAGGCATCCCCACTACAGACATCATTCCTCTCTCGGCACGTAATGCCGAAGGCACACAAGCCCTTCGCCATCGCCTCACCGAAGTGATGAATGCTGGCGCTGCGGCTCAGCCCGACATCATCGTGAGCAATGCCCGCCACCTCCAGCTCCTAAGCCAGAGCCTATCTGCTCTTGATCGCCTTCTGCTAGGTCTCACCGACGGCACGCCTACCGATCTGCTGACCCTCGAGCTTCGCCATGCCATCTCCGCCATCGGCGAAATTACCGGTCAAGCCATCACCTCCGACGAAGCCCTCCATTATATCTTCGCCCATTTCTGCATCGGGAAATAATTACAAACCATCATATCATGAAGGAAATCGTCATCCTAGGCAATGGCTTTGACCTGGCTCACGATCTCAAGACTGGCTACAAAGACTTTGTCCGCGAGATGCTCATGGACAGTTTTAGGATTCCCCCACAATACCCCAACTCCCCTTCAGATTAACAGATATATATTCGCGACTAGATCTTCCCCAGGTAATTCTCTGCGACATCAATGTTAGCATGTCAAATTATACTACCTTGGAGGATAAGCCTCTTGCGGAGTATTACAGAAAAATCATCAAGCACAATAGCTTACGTCTTTCTAAGTTTATTGACCGCATTATCGACGATTTCGAGAGAAAAGGCTGGGTAGATCTCGAAGAAACTTACTTCAGCCTCCTCTACGAGTATAGAGATGAAGCCAAAACTTTCAATGCTGAAATGGAGAAGTTTCGAGAGGCTCTAGCAAAGTTTCTAAGGGACGTTATCTCCGAGGACACCAAAGGAACAATGCCAATCGGCGAAATTCGGAATCACGGGATAAAAATTAAGCAGTCTCTCGGAGAGACTGCTAAGATCTTCTTTGATAAGGAAAAGCGAGAGCTGCTTAAATACTACGAAGGGGATATCCCTCCCCATGAGCTCGAACAGGCCTACAGCAAAGCGGTTCAGGCTCTGTCTCCCATCACCGTCTTGACCTTCAATTATACAGACACCTGCGAGGCACTGTACAAGGATGCTCTCACAGTTACCCCTAATGATTTAGAGCCTCCTTTCGATAGGAAGCTCGCTCCTGAAGGAATCCCTCCCATCTTCCTCCACATTCATGGTTCTCTCAAGGAGGACAATATCGTTCTAGGCTCTGGAGATGAGACGACAGAGAAATTTCGAGAACTAGAGGATGCGAATGATAATGAGCTGACCAAGTATTTCAAGTCATTTACATGCAGTCACCGTGCTATCGTCAGCTATTTAGCATTCTTGATGACGGAGCGTTTCGCATTCATCTCATGGGACACTCCTGCGGGCTATCAGACCGTATACTCCTCAGCAGTATCTTCAATCATCCCAACCTCGACAGCGTGAAAATATATTACCGAGATCTAGGAGACGGGAAGAACAACTACTTCGAGCTCTGCCAAAATATCTCAAGGCATTTTGCCGACAAACACAAGATGCGCCTCAAGATCCTACCCATCAGAGGAGGGCAAGGAGATACTGCGGAAATGAGTGTGCCCCTCATTTCTTCCTAGCCCTGGTCATTAGTCAATAAAGGTTAGCCGTCAGAGCAGGGAGATGAAGCGGTCTACATCTTCGCTGCTCGTGCCCCAGTCTGTGACTAGGCGAATAGGTGTGTGCGTAGCGCCTCGTGAACCCCAGAGCTCGAAGGAGGCGAAGCCAAGCAAACGATCGTTCTCCTCATTCGGCAGGACGAAGAACTGCTGATTGCTGGGCGAATCGATATATAGCTCATAGCCCTTAGCAAGCATCGCCGCCTTGAGCTTCATCGCCATAGAAATGGCGTGGCGAGCAATGTCGAGATAGAGACCATCCCTAAAAAGGGTCGCGAATTGCACCCCGAGCAATCGCCCCTTAGCAAGCAAGGCACCATGCTGTTTGATGAGCGGATAGAAGTGAGGGAGTAGCTCCGAGCGTCTCGTGACTACGGCTTCTCCGAAGAGCGTCCCGCACTTAGTGCCTCCGATATAGAAGACATCCGCAAGGCGCGCAATATCCTCCAGCGTCACATCCGTGCCTTCGCTCACCAGTCCATAACTCAGCCTAGCGCCGTCAATATAGAGCGGGATATTCGCCCCTCGGCATACAGCACTCAGCGCCTCCAGCTCCGATAGTGTATAGACGGTACCCAGCTCGGTGGGGAAGGATATGTAGACCATGCCAGGAGCGACCATATGCTCATAGGTCTCGTCTCGGTAGAAGCGGTCGATGTAGGTCTGCACGTCCTCGGCTAGTAGCTTGCCCTCGTGGTGTGGCAGAGTAAGCACTTTGTGCCCTGTCGCCTCGATGGCTCCAGACTCATGGACATTGATATGTGCCTCCGTCGTAGCCAGCACACCTTCATGCCGACGAAGCAATCCATCGATGACCGTTGCATTCGTCTGCGTGCCTCCCACTAGGAAGTACACCTGCCCCTCGGGGATGCCACAGGCAGAGAGGATGAGCCGCTTCGCCTCCTGGGTATAAGCATCCATCCCGTAGCCTGATGTCTGCTCTATGTTGGTCTCCACCAGCCGCTGCAGCACCTTAGGGTGTGCCCCTCGTGTATAGTCGCTATTGAAATTCATTGTCTCGCCTCCTTTATTAATAATACGCCTACAAAGATACACCCCTTCAGAGTTACAGAGCATCTCGGCCCCATACAGAATGTCTCACTGCACGGGTTCTCCTGGACGTATGTGTCAGAATGTGATAAAGACACTATATTTGTAGGCAATTTCTCGGCGAAGAGACCGCACCTCCTCTGTTACTCTGAGCGCAATCCTTCCGAAAGGCAACGCAATACAGCGAATGCACCTCCTCCCCGATCAGCACAAATATCCATAGAGATTTAAAGAAAAGATGAAAATATTTAGACATTGGTAGCATGCGTAGCGCTCATTACGACAGCACTCGCATCGTGTAGCAAGGAGCAACCCCAAGGGTCGGCTGGAGCTGGCACCATAGGTGACAGCATCACTATTGCCCTTACCTTAGAGGCGGGCATCGACAGCGAAGACCTTCGTGTCTGGGGGCACGAGCTCAAGGACAAGAACAATGTTCTCCTCCCGACCAATACCCTTGCCGATAGAGACATCGTGCAGGTACATACAGCGATCAAGAGTAGCGACGGACTTTTCTTTGCCAAGACCCTACCATGGAAATACTATGCCGACTCCAAGCTCCTCAAGCTCGAAGGAGAACAGGCATTCATTTCTCTCGGCACGAGCGAAGGGCAGTTCACCAACGACAACAACCGCAGGTGGTATATCACCGGCATGATCGGTGGCACGCTCAACGAGAGTACTGGCGAGGTCATCATGACCCCTCGGCAGGAGCTCAGGGGCTACAACTCTAGCTCTACAGACAAGTCGCTCGATCTAGACATCCCGTATGCCTTCATGTGGAGCGAGCTCAAGGTCAAAATCCTCAGCACCAAGCCCTACAATCATGGTGGAGCCCTCGTCAAGCCTGTGGTCTTCAAGCCCCGCGGATCTGTGATCGGCTTTAGCCTCGGCAACGCTATCTATGGCTCTGACGCACTGCAGCCCATTTCATTCTCCGTATCTAGCAGAGCATACGGAGACCAAGGATCCTTCAACCTCAACGGCACCAACTTTGGCGAGGGAGACAGGCTTCCTGCCTGGAGGCCTCAGGTGTCGTGCGGGTGGTCACTCTTCACCTTCACTCCAGGACATGAGCCCGAGGCTATTGAGCAGGGAGCTACATCTTCCAAGATTTACTACGCCTGGATGATGCCTGCCAACAATCCTCCTGCGACGGCTGACACCCGCATCAACATTCGCTTCAAGGATACGCCATTCCCTACTGACCTCACCCGCACCTACTTCACAGACTATGCTGCTGCAGAGGGCAAGGGAAAGATCACACATGGCAAGGTTTACCGCCTAACTGCCCGTGCTACGAAGAATATCGAAGCACCCATGCAGTACATCATGCCCTACAACCTCGCAGGCGGAGACGGTCTCACTGCAACCCTCCCAACGACACCCGCGTCTCCGGGTGCTCACGGCTTCCTACGTTTCTCAAATCGTGAGCCAAACGAGCAGACCTCCCTCGCCACAGATCCACACGCCAATAATGCTAGTGGTTACTACTCATGGTATGCCTCTGACAAGGCTGCCGGCTCAGCTGCAGGGGTCCCCTATCTAGAGGACGAGTACCTCATAGATGTAGGCAACGAGCAAATCCTTCTCAAGGACAAATATCGCATCCCAGAGCTGGATGACCTCTGGGGATTCTTCCCAGCTCAGAGAACTGCTGAAATCAGCTGGACGCAGACCAACACGGTCGTCAAGGAAGAGTACGTGAAGATCGGTGGATCCACTGGTCCCTACACAAGCATTCAAAACTACACCTCCGAATACTCTCCCGCATATTATCTCAATGGCGCCAGCAATACTACAGGCGATGCAGTCATCTACGCCCTCCGCTTCCAGAAGCAACGAGAGTGCCGCACGGGAGACTATACCTTCAACGGAGTGCGACGCAATTATCCTCCAGCCTCAGATGACGCGATCAAGTCTGCCTTCCGCTATCGCCGAGTAGGTCGCTCTAGCCTCTGGACCACTGGCACGGGTGACCCAGGCAAGCCCTCGGCTGACGGCTCAGCGAAACGACCACCGCCCCGCCCTAAGACTTGTCTAGGGCGGGGCGGTAGTTTGTGATCGCGCTACATCTAGTAGTGCTCCGCTCAAATAACTAGGCTGCGCTGTATCCCTACAGCACAGCCTATTTCGTTACTCTGTTTTTGTTAGGAGCCGTATCTAGAAGGGCGGTATCTCGCATTTCTAAGGAATGACGACGATCTCCTCTTCAAATTCTCATCCCTGAGAATTATTCTAGCTCACCGCCATCTACCCAGTCGTCCACCTCGGCACAGGCAGATAATCTCGTGAATAGATCCTGTGGTGGCGTTAGCTTCATTTCGCTGATCGCGGGCGCCTCGTAGTGCAAAGGCGATGAATGCTCTGTGTTCATAATCGTTTCCTATGTTTTAGTTAGTATCCGAGAAGTGCAGGGTTGCGGAAGGGGCGAATGGTGACGTGCTCTTGCTCAGGCTCGTCTGGTAGGGTAGCCCCTCTCTGATTGTTGAAGATCGCGCGTGGAGACCTGTTGAGGCTTGAGTTGAATACCCCTCCGAGCTTGATATAATCTTGGGCAGTCCACTCGAGATGCGAGGGGATCGACCCGTTCCACTTTTCATCCTTCTTGCCAGTGGCGACGAAGACGCGCTTTACGACGGGACCATAGGCGCGTGGCTCGGTCGGTGCGGGGGCATCCCACCATGCTGCATTAGAGATGTTACTCACAGAGTATGTTGGCTGCTGATAGGTGGGATCTCCGACCCAGCGAGAGAGAACCACCAATACCTTGGGGTATAATTTGCCATCTACCATAAGGTTCTCGTAGAAGATGTAACGCCAGGCTGTCTTGAGCAGGGTGTCGTCGCTATTGTTTGGGTCGTTCCCCATATAGCGTAGCGCGTAGCTACAGCGTTGGCTCTGAGAGCAGACGTTCTTGTAGTGAGCGGGGAGCCCATATGTATTGCCAGCGGTCTCTAGAACCTCAGACGAGACATAGGGGGAGTCGTTGTTGGCATAGTAGACGTTGGTAGTGAAGTCACCGTTGTTATGACGCTCACCGACAGAGAAGATCCCGTTGAGTTCCTCTGTCGTAGGGACATGGTGCCCGTCTGGCATAGCGTCCTCTAGCTTGACAGATACCAGTGGACCATATGCATTGATATAGGACTGGTCAGTCTTGGGTACACCGCGGTAGTAGCCCTGGTTGTTCTTGTCATGGTCAACGGCGAAGATCTTAGGCGTGGGGCCTACGTTGTGTTCTGCGACGAACTCTAGAGGTAGTACTGGGCGCTTGATCTCAGTCGTGAGGGTGTATACCTGACCTTGCTTGGGGATGCTCGTACGCACTCGTGTAGAGTAGTCAGTGAGATTCGTGGGAGTACCCTCCAGCGTCGTGAAGTAGCGGTGTGGGTTGGTGCCCATCTGCATTGTCCCTAGGCTGGAGATAGTGGCTGGCTTCGTGACGGAGCGTGGCATGACCCAGACGATATTCTCAATGTAAGCGTTGTGTGCAATGGTCTGCCCTGCCAAGTCGCCGAAGATGTCGATCTTGGCAAACTTCTCTGTGAGGCCCGTCTCGGGGTTGATCATGTCTACTGCATAGGTGCCTGTTTGTCCTGTACGCGACAAATCCCTCCATTCGGGAAAGCCGTTTGGCTCTAGAGTCCCTCGGAAGAGGAAATATCCATTGTTTGAGAAAGCATTGCTGTAGAGACTCATGCCCGAGAAGTTGTTTAGCGAGCCTTGGCTTCTCTGGAGGTCGTTCTTGATCCTAATGCGCAGTAGGCTACCCATCATCTGGAAATGTAGGTTGTGCCCTGCGTCGCCTTGAGTAAATGCAGGCTCCTTACGGATGGTGATCTCCTTCCATGGGAACATCGCCATGGGTACCATGAGCTTCTCCTTGGAGTAGTTCGTCTCGCTGAAGGCACCAGTCGTCCATCCGAGAGCTGTCTTGCTCCCATCTGTCCCGACGCATTGGCTGCTTTCTTCAGGCTTGAAGGAACCGCCGAGGACGCCGAGAATATACCACTTTCGTCCGCCTTCGTTCGTGAAGTTGGTTCCAGGAGCTAGGGTCACGTCGGTACTTGCCATACATAGCTTCTTGCCCTTGCGCACGAATGGCACCGTGGCGAAGGTGATGGGGTCAGTGCTTTTGTCGCTACGGATCACAATGTTCACATCTATACCCTTGACCATCTCTCCAGTGATGGGGTGTGGGATATCCCTCTGCATCTTGTCCAGGTTGATGATGGGAACCTGCTGATCATTGACTGTGAGATTTACATAGGTAGTCGTAGCGCGGAGCACCTCCTCCAGGTCAGCCTCTAGACTTACCTTGACAGATTTTCGTTCGGTAGACGGCGTAGTAGTAGGGGGATCGACAGGAGTGTCGATCACGTTCTCCTCTTTGCTGCACGCGACGATGGTAAATGACATCGCCAGCGCAATTGCCCAGTTAGCTAATAGTCTATTCATATATTATCCATTGTTATTCTCAGTGTCCTCCTCCCCGATTCGTGAGGCACATAATACATTCTATTCGGGAGCAAAGGTATAGACTATAATTGGATAAAAGAAAAATATTTAACTGTTTTTTCTTTCCTTGTATAAAATTTCTCACGTGTGCAAGAGGGTGGTATCCCTCTTAAGTCCTCATATTAGTGCGTTAGACTTTGTCGGGCTATCTATGAAAGATTTTTCTAGAAAAGTCGGGGAGTCGACTAGAAAGACCTTCTAGTGGCTAGGAAACTGAGGAGCACGATTAAATAACTAGGCTGTGCTGTATCACTACAGCACAGCCTATCCAGTTGCTTTGTTTTTAAGGAGATACATCGAGGGGAGCAGTATCCTGAGCCTCTCGATAATGACAGTGGTCTCCTTATAGGCTTCTCATCTCTGAGAATTATTCTAGTTCACCGCCATCTACCCAGTCGTCGACTTCAGCACAGACAGATAGTCTCGTGAAGAGGTCGTTTGGTAGTCTCAGTTTTGTCTCGCATATTGCGGGAGCCTCATAGGGCTGGCGTAATAATATTCTTGTACTCATAATTATATTCATGCTATTTATTAGTATCCGAGCAGTGCGGGGTTGCGGAATGGACGGATAGGAACGTGCTCCTCTCGAATTTGGCCAGAGACGGTAGCTCCCTTCTGATTGTTGAACATCGCACGAGGGGATGTGCCGGTCGAGATGTCGTAAGCTCCGTTGAGCTTAACGTAGTCCAGGGATGCCCACTCTAGCTCCGATGGGCCGCTGTTCCACTTCTCTTCTTTCTTACCAGTGGCAACGAAGATGCGCTTTACGATGGGGCCATAGGCGCGAGGCTTCGTGGGAGCTGCATCGCTCCACCAGTCGGGGCTCGAGATCGCATCGACTGAATAGGCTTCTTGATCTCCGAAGTCGGGATCTCCGATCCAGCGAGAGAAGACGACCAAAGCGTTGGAATATAACTTGCCGTCTATCCTCAGGTTGTCGTAGAAGATATAGCGCCAAGCAGTCTGGAGCAGAGTGTCGTCACCTGATCCGCTGCCCATGAATCGCAGTGCATAGGTGCTGAGTGGACTCTGAGAGGATACATTTTTATAGTGTGCTGGGAGCGAATAGGTGTTGCCAGCCGTAGCTACGACTTCAGAGTTCACATAGGGGGAACTCGTGATGGCGTAGTGAATGTTGCTGGAGAAGTCTGTTGTGCCACGTGTGCCGACAGAGAAGATGCCATTGAGCTCCTCGAGTGTAGGCACGTGGTGATTCGCAGGGACGACATCCTCCATTGCCATATTCGTCTCAGGGCCGAAAGCCTGGATGAGGTCGGGGTCAGAGCTGGGCGTGCCACGATAGTAGCCTTGATTTTCCTTAAAGTGGTCTATAGCAAAGCTCCGAGCTGTAGGACCGACATTGGATTCTGCAACGAACTCAAGTGGTAGTACTGGACGCTTGACATCTGTCGTCAGGGTGTACACCTTGCCTTCTTCGGGAATATTGTTACGCACACGAGTGGAGTACTCGGAGAGATTCGTAGGAGAGTCTTCGCGTGTCGTGAAGTAGCGGTGCGGGTTTGTCCCCATCTGCATCGTCCCGATCTTGGAGATCGTCGCGGGGGTATTGACAGAGCGTGGCATCACCCACACGACATTCTCTATATAGTCTCCGTGGGCAATGGTCTTGCCTGCGAGCTCGGAGAAGACATCAATCTTGGCAAACTGCTCCTGCACCCCCGTCCTAGGATTGATCATGGGAACGGAGTAGGTTCCGGTCTGTCCAGCACGCGTTACTGATCTCCACTCTGGATATTGCCCCTCTCTGAGCTCTCCTCGGATAAGGAAGTAGCCATTGTTCGAGAAAGCATTACTATATAGCTCCATGCCAGAGAAGTTGTGTAGAGCGCCTTTGCTTCTCTGCAGGTCATTCTTGATCCTAATACGAAGCAGGCTTCCTCTCATGGCGAAATGGAGATCGTGCCCCGCATCACCTTGAGTAAAGGCAGATTCTTTGCGGATCTTAATCTCTGTCCATGGGAACATTGCCATGGGAACGAGAAGTTTTCCCGTAGAGAAGTTGGCAGGTCCTGAGGCACTAGTCGTCCATCCTAGGGCCGTGGTATTGGTCTCTGTGCCTACGCACTGGTTACCAGCCTCTGGCTTGAACGATCCACCGAGGATGCCCATGATATACCACTTGCGACCGCCTTCATTGGTGAAGTTGGTTCCAGGAGCAAGGGTGATGTCGGCACTTGCCAGGCAGAGCTTCTTGCCGTTGCGTACGAAAGGCACGGTGACGTATGTCACAGGGTCAGCGTTATTATTGCTACGAATGGCAACATTTACATCGACGCCCTTGGCTGGCTTCCCAGTGATAGGGTGCACGATGTCCTTCTCCATCTTGTCTAGATCGATGATGGGGATCTGCTGCTCATTGAGCTTGAGGTGAATGTCGGTCGTGATCGCGCGCAGCACCTCCTCGACATCAGCCTCTAGGCTCAATTTTATGGTTTCTTGAGGGGTAGCGGTAGGTACAGTGGTCGGGGGATCGACGGTCGTATCAATCGCGCTTTCATCTTTATTGCACGCGACGATGATCAAAGACATCACGAGCACAATTGTCCAATTGGTTACTAGTTTGTTCATACATTATCCATTAATGTTCTCAGCTTCTAAGCTCTCAGAGTCACGAAGTGTCGGAATATGGTCTATTCCAATGCAAAGTTATACATATCATTGATAAAATATCCATTCTGAGTGGATATTTTATCATGAGGGTGAAAAATACATGTGTGAATTCTTTTCTTAAATCATTGTCTTTTAGCTTCTAATGTGGGAGATCGGGCAAACGAAATTTGTGAAAGAAATCTGTATGGGATATGCCAGGAAACACAGAATAATTGCCTAGGGGCTCTACTTTCTCGAAAAAAAAGTAGAGTCCCTAGGCAATATATATTCGCTGATCTACAGGTGCCAGCCTACATGAGGAGCAGCAGACTAGACATTGAAGCGGAAGTGCATGATGTCACCGTCCTGCACGATGTACTCTTTACCTTCGACGGACATCTTGGCGGTCTTGTCTCCGCCTGTCTGAGCCTGCTTGGCTACTTTCTGAAGGCGTGCCTCGACGGTCTCTAGGTCCTTGAGCTGAAGTTCGGTGTCGATGATCCCCTTGTCGCGTACTGGATCTACATTGCCGTCCACGTGAGTAATGTTCTCATCATCGAAGCACCTCAGCACGTGCAGGATGGCATCCGTCTCACGGATGTTGGCGAGGAACTTATTTCCTAGACCTTCGCCCTTGCTAGCCCCCTTAACGAGACCCGCAATATCAACGATCTCCACCGTCGTGGGGACGATACGCTGTGGGTTGATGATCTCGGCGAGCTGATTGAGTCGTTCGTCGGGTACGGTGATAACGCCGACGTTGGGTTCGATGGTGCAGAAGGGGAAATTGGCGGACTGCGCTTTCGCATTGGATAGGCAGTTGAATAGAGTCGATTTGCCTACGTTGGGCAGACCGACGATACCGCATTGAAGAGCCATATATATTTAGATAATTCTGATTTATACTTTGATTGCAGACTGCAA
>JBHACZ010000095.1:0-4995 GCA_041854825.1 Porphyromonas sp.
AAGATAGGTGTCAGACCATTAGCAAGCGTGATAGCCACCTTCTCTGTGAGGATGGCATCCGTCTCTCCATAGTAGGCACGACGTTCGCTGTGGCCGAGGATCACATACTTAGCACCCGTAGAGGCTACCATAGCGGCAGACACTTCCCCCGTGTAAGCACCCTCTGCCTTGTCAGCACAGTTTTGCGCAGCGATAGCGAAGCCCTCTGCCTGAGCAGCGGCACTTGCTAGATGGATGAAGGGAGTACCGATAATAACATCACAACCTAGTGTCTTACCCTTGAGGGCTTCGCTGAGTTCAGCGACGAAAGCTAGTCCTTCGGAGAGATTCTTATTCATCTTCCAGTTACCAGCAACGATGTTCTTTCTCATCTTGTTTGTAGTTTTATTGTATAATTATCATGAAATGTCCTGTCTACTTGCGTCGGCGCTTTACTTCTAGATAGCGCAACGCTAAGATATGTCGCAGAGAGCGACGTATGATGCCATAGAGGACGAAGCCCACCAGGAGCACGAGAGGTAGTGTGTGCCACCTGTCGGGAGACGACTGTACTTGACCGAGCATCCTATCCTCGACGAACTCTGGGATATGCTCTATATCTGGCATGCGCGTCGGAGGGACTTTGTCCAGTATCTTTCCCGAGCGCATAAAGATCAGACCAGGATTGGAGCGCGTCAGCACCCTAATGGTCGCCACATCAAGGAAAAGGGATGGATACGTAGCTCCCGTCTGATAACGCCACTCGCCCTCCTCATCCGCCAAAGACGCTGAAACTCCATAGAGCGCATAGCCAGACTGCTCTGCATAGCGATGCATTTCATTGATGACATCGATAGAACTCTGATCAGCCTGCTTCCAGGAGGGGGAGCAGAGCAGGAGCACTCCTCTATCATTATTTAATATCTCGTCCGTTATTTCCTCTCCATATGGGGTGAAGATGTGGAAATTGTAATCAGACTTGAGGAGATCGAGATCCTGTGGCTGAGTCATCTTCACATACGACCAAGAGCTGTCAGGAAGCTCGTGCAGCGAAAACTCACGCTCCTGACCATCGTGCTCATAGATATAGCGCGTCTCGCGCTCGATATGTGCCATGAAGGCAGAATCTGCCTTGTATACCTGCTCTCTAATGTCGTACCCTACTCGATAGGGTAGCAGATCGTAGTAAGGAAGATCCCTATAATTCCAGTACTGAAAAATACCAATCCCACCCAGGGCAAGTATCGCAGGGATCCAACGCTCCCGTCTCGAGTATAGGTGCTCGAGCTTGCGAGCCCCACGCATCACGAAGAATGAGAGCGGAAGCAACAGTAGATTCTTGACAAAGGTCTCCTGAGGAGTAAGACGTATGACATCTCCGAAGCAGCCACAATCAAGTATTTGCCCCGAGACATAGATATACCCTGTAAGGACTGTCATCACGAACATAGTCAGAAACATCACCCGAGAGGTCAGTCGGCGATAGATCCCCACGAGCATGAAGACCCCTAGCAGGAACTCTAGAGCGATGAGACCAAAAGCGAAAAGCGGACTCAGACTAGACAGCCACGAGGAGTCTATCATAAAGACGATCCTCTGGTAGTCTGATATCTTGAGTATCGTGCCCACGGGATCTATTGCCTTGAATAGACCCGATAGGATAAAGAATACAGACAAAATCAGCCTTGCCAGCTCTCGACCTCGGTTAGTCCACCTCATTCTGTAGTTTGATTAGAGCGAATATGGCATAGTTCACCATATCCATATAGTTTGCCTCTATGCCCTCGCTGACGAGCGTAGCTCCTCCGAGGTCCTCTATCTGCTTAGTCCTATAGATCTTGCTCAGGATGAGATCTACGATCGAGGACACACGCATCTGTCGCCAAACCTCTCCGTAGTCATGATTCTTCGCATCCATCAGCGCGAGGGTGCGACCGAGCACCTCATCATAGAGCTCGATAGCTTTGTCTTCGGAGATATCTGGCTGGTCCACCGCCCCGAGGGAAAGCTGTATCTGAGCGATAAGACCATAGTTTACAATGCCGATAAACTCTGACTCGATCCCTTCATCGACACGCGACAAGGCAACTTCCTGAAGGGTGCGAATACGCCCCGCCTTAATATAGATCTGATCTGTAAGCGACGATGCACGCATAATGCGCCACGCAGCTCCGTAGTCGTGTAGTTTGGCGACGAAAAGCGCACGGCAAGTCTTGACGACCGCCTCCCGCTCCTGAACGGTACGACTGAGTCTCTGAGTATCCATACTGAATGTATCTTACTAATAACTATGCTATGACTTCATCTGTAAGGGCAATAGAGAGCACCTGACGGATATCCTCTACATAATGGAACGTGAGTCCTCTAAGATAAATTCCGTTGATTTCCTCTATATCGCGTTCATTGTCTCGACAGAGGATGATGTCTGTGATGCCCGATCGCTTAGCGGCGAGGATCTTCTCCTTGATGCCACCTACGGGAAGCACCTTGCCTCGGAGCGTCATCTCTCCCGTCATAGCGATCCCGGCGCGCACACGCCTGCGAGTCATTGCAGACACCATAGAGGTAACGATCGTGATTCCCGCGCTGGGACCGTCCTTGGGGACAGCTCCCTCAGGGACGTGGACATGTATCTCACGCTCCTTGATCGCCTCCTCGGAGATCCCCAGCACCTCTCTGTGCGCACGGACATAGTCCAGTGCAAGCACAGCGCTCTCCTTCATCACATCGCCGAGACTACCCGTCAATGTGATCTTGAACTCCGTACCTCGGTGTAGGCTCGTCTCCACGAATAGGATCTCACCGCCGACACTCGTCCAGGCAAGCCCGACCACCACACCTGGATGCTCGTTGCCCTCATAAATATCACGAATATGCAGGGGCTTACCCAGATACTCCTTGACCAAACGAGGGGTGATCTCTGTCTTGACGTCACCCTCAGAGGCTACGTGCCAGGCGACCTTGCGCATAATGGAGGCTATAGCCTTACTTAAGGCACGTACCCCGCTCTCACGGGTATAGCTCTCGATGATCGTCTCTATGGCTTTAGGCGTGAACTTAATCTTCTTATCCGACAGTCCGTGATCCTCGGCAGCCTTAGGGATGAGATGTTTACGCGCGATCTGAATCTTCTCCTCTGTGATATAACCCGAGACCTCGATCATCTCCATACGATCGCGCAGAGGCTGAGAGATCTCTCCGATGCTATTCGCTGTAGCGATAAAAAGAACCTGGCTGAGGTCATAGTCAATATCTAGATAGTTGTCATGGAAGGTTGTATTCTGTTCTGGATCGAGAACCTCCAGCAGAGCTGAAGATGGATCTCCACGATGAGATGCTCCGATCTTGTCTATCTCATCAAGGACAAAAACAGGATTTGAGCTACCAGCCTTCTGCAAGCTCTGTATGATACGTCCGCTCATCGCACCTATATAGGTACGGCGATGACCACGTATCTCTGCCTCGTCGTGTACACCACCAAGCGAGATGCGCACATAGCGACGCCCTAGGCTATCGGCAATACTCCTCCCGAGCGAGGTCTTACCTACTCCTGGAGGGCCATAGAGACAAATGATGGGTGACTTCATATCGCCCTTGAGCTTGAGCACCGCTAGGTGCTCAAGGATGCGCTCCTTGACCTTCTCTAGACCATAATGTTCGTTATCCAGACGCTTTTGAGCCGCCTTGAGGTCAAAGTTATCCTCCGTATATTCGCCCCAGGGCAATGCGAGGATCGTGCGCAAGTACTGCATCTGGACAGCGTAGTCTGGGCTCTGAGGATTGAGGCGCTCAGCCTTACGAAGTTCCTTTTCGAACGCCTCTGCTACTTCCGTTGTCCAATGCTTCCCCTTACCCTGCTCACGTAGATCGCTAATCTCCGAGTCACCTCCTGAGCCAGCGCCTAGTTCCTCCTGAAATGTACGGATCTGTTGCTGTAGGAAGTACTCCCTCTGCTGCTTGTCCATCTCCTTCTGAGTGCGGTCTGTTAGATTGCGCTTGAGGCGTAGCATTTGTAGCTCACTCTGCTGGTAGCTCAGGACACGCAGCCCGCGTTCGCGCAAACTATCCATTTCGAGGAGTTGCTGCTTAGCAATGAGATTGACGCTGAGAGCTGCAACCGAGAAGTTAATCAAGAACGGCACGTTCCTAATCCCTTGCAGCTTATCCGTATAAGCACGTGGGATTTTCTGATCCTGTAACTTGAGTACCTTAAAGAAATTTTCCTTGAGAGAATTGGCAAGAGCACGAAACTCTACATCTTGACGACGAGGCTTCTCTTCCTGCAGTATCTCTACCATCCCCGTCAGATAAGGATCCTCACGCACTATACCTAATAGACGAAAGCGTTGTAGCCCCCTTATGGTTACACCAAGCTTACCGCTAGGGAGCTCTACTACACCATCGAGAACAGCTAGCGTACCGACTGGATAAAGGTCGTCACCGAGCGGATCATCGACCTCGACATCCCGCTGTGCTATCGTACCGAAGACACCCCCTGTTCGCTCTACCGTGCGGATAAGCCTAGCCGAACGCTCACGCCCGACGGTTACTGGAATAGTCTGCCCAGGGAATAGCACGACATTACGCAAGGCAAGTAGAGGAAGTTCTCCCATATCTAGCGGTCCCGAGTATATAAAATCCTCGTCAGCCTCTATAGATGGAATAGCTGGTAGATTAACCACACCATCACTGGCTAGGAATCCGTCTAATACAGGGTCTATCTCTTTATTCTCGAACATATATTATTCTATCATCTAGTACCCGCATATCATCTCTACCCTACGAAGTAACCTAAGGCATGATCTTGGAGAATGAAACACGGAAGTCGGAGGGCAAAGATACTAAAAATAAGGTCCTCCTCCTACCCCGCAGGCTTACAGGGCTGACGCATTAAAAAGTTGCTAGCTTTGTAGTCGTAAAGCAAAAGCTAAGTATAAACCCATAACTATAACAAGCATATGTACGCCCAACTACTGAATAGCCTTCGCCTAGTCTCGGATCCACGCAGAGACAGAA
>JBHACZ010000096.1:0-30759 GCA_041854825.1 Porphyromonas sp.
AACATATGTTGCAAGGGCGATGAATAGGATGTCACACAATCTATATTTACAGCGGCCTAATACGCGTGGATCTGGGATAGTCTCGAAGTATTTCATGCTTACAAAGATAGCGCTTGTATTTTGATGCGGTTGCCCTGCTTATGTCACTCATGAGCCAAGCCTATTCCTCGAGCTCAAATTGCTCGAGAGAGAGGCACTCCCCATCCCATACAGCGTAACTATTATATTGTAGCCAATCTCCTAGAATCATCACACGCCGTCCGCCGACGAGAGCCATATCTAGCATGATGTGGCGATGTCCATAGAGATAATAATCAACCTCTGGGTGGATCGTGATCTGCTCCTTAGTGTAGCGGACGAGGTGTTCCCGTTCTACATCGAAATACTCATTGTGATATGCGTGAGGGATCTCTCCGAGGGTCTGACGGCGTAGCCCTTTCTTTCTGCTATGCAATGACCACGCCATCGCGAAGCCTACCGTCCAGCGAGGATGAATGGCAGAGTACATCAAGCGGCACACGCGAGAGCGAAAGATGTGATACAGCAACCGATGCCCTAGGCTAAGATGCGTATATTCTTCGTCACCATGTGAGAGCCTAAAGCTTTTACCCATCAGCTCTACGACCTCTGCACGGGGATGAATAATGGCACCGATCTCCCTCGGCAAGTAATCAGAGAACCACACATCGTGATTGCCAGCAAAGAAGTGAATCTCTATCCCCTCGTCGCTCATCTGCCCAAGCATCCCGAGAAAGCGAACATACCCACGAGGCACGACAGTACGATATTCGAACCAATAATCGAACATATCCCCGAGGAAATACACTGCTTTAGCCGTCGGGCGAATCATCTCCAGCCAACGCACAAGCCGAAGCTCTACTGCCCTCGGGTCGGCATGATAACCCGAACCAAGGTGCGCATCGCTGGTAAAATAAATCTTTGTTCGCTCTGCCATCTCTACAAGAAGCCTAGCTCTAGGAGTGCCTCTTCGCTCATCATATCCTTATTCCACTCGGGTTCGAAGGTTAAGTCAATGTCTACCCCCGTTACTCCTTCGACGTACTCCACCTTCATGCGCGTATCTTCAAGGATGAAGTCTGCCGCAGGACAGTTAGGAGCCGTAAGCGTCATTGTGATCTTAACACGCTTGTCATCGTCTACCTCCACGCCATAAATCAGCCCAAGGTCATAAATATTGACAGGGATCTCAGGGTCGTATACAGTTCGGAGCATGCGCACAATGCGCTCCTCCATTTCTAGATATTGATTATCCATTTGTCTGAATTCGTTATTGTCTGCCGGATCAATTCGGCGGAGCTAAGTTACGAATAATAACACGATCTGCTGGCGAAAGCCAGATCTCATCGCAGAGCAGAATACCTTTCGTCCTCAATACAACTTTCACAATCCTCAAACAGTGCTCAACCCAATCACCTCACCTCACTAGTCTAAACTTGCAATATCGTATGAGAAAACTCACAAAGACACACCAGAAAACTTCCCAAATGCTATGATATTTCTATAGTCCACACTGTGGTCTATGTAGACCACAGTGTGGACTATATAGACCGCAGTGTGGATTATATAGACCACAGTGTGAACTATAGAATTCTCCAATATGTGCAGAGGTTTTCTTGCATCTCTCCACGGATTATCACTAGTATGCGCCGAACTTATTAGCAAGCTGCTCGACCACTAGACTCTACATCTACCGAATGATGCATTGGGAGCAACGCGGTAGAATAAAAACACAAAGCACAGAGGCTGTGCCACAGCCTTCCGGTGTGACACAGCCCCTGTGGCTTAGGATTGAGTTCGGTGGATTACTCTGCCGAAGGCGTTTCTTCCGTTTCCCAAACGCGTGATGCGAGACGCTTGTAGCCCGCATAGCGCCACTGGGAATTACGCTTAGCCTCTTCGAAGAGTTCTACCGCCTCAACGGGATACTGCTTCTTCAGCGCAGCATAACGCACTTCCCCTTCTAGGAATGGGATGAAATTGTCCCAATTGGGTTCCTTGCTATCGAGAATGAAGGGATTCTTGCCCTGTGCTTCGAGTTCCGGGTTGAAGCGCCAGAGATGCCAGTAACCGCTATTAACGGCATTGACTTCTTCTTTCTGAGCCTTGCCCATACCGCCCTTGAGACCATGTGAGATACAGGGTGAGTAGGCGATGATCACGCTAGGACCATCGTACGCCTCTGCCTCCTTGATCGCCTTGAGGGTCTGAGCTGGATTCGCACCCATAGCGATCTGAGCGACATACACGTAGCCATAAGTCGTGGCGATCATACCTAGATCCTTCTTGCGAACACGCTTACCTGCAGCAGCGAACTTCGCAATAGCTCCCACTGGTGTAGACTTAGAGCTCTGACCACCAGTATTAGAATATACCTCGGTATCGAGTACAAGGATATTGACATTCTGACCAGAGGCGATCACGTGGTCAAGACCACCGAAACCAATGTCATATGCCCATCCATCACCTCCGATGATCCACTGGCTACGCTTGATGAAGTACTTGCGCATATCATACATCTGCTGGCATACTCCTGTGATACGACGTGCAATGATCGGCTTGATGGCATCAGCGAGCGACTTAGCACGCGCTGCATCTTCGCGGTTGTCGATCCATTCGCGTAGCAGACCCTTGAGCTCTGCGTGATCGATCTCTGGGTTGGCAATGCATTCCTCAGCTAGACGCACGAGACGCTCGCGCATCTTGGTATATCCGAAGTACATCCCGAGACCGAACTCTGCATTGTCCTCGAAGAGCGAGTTAGCCCATGCTGGACCTTCTCCACGCTCGTTCACCGTATAAGGTGTGGAGGGCGCAGAGCCTGAATAGATAGACGAACAGCCCGTAGCATTGGCTACCATCTGACGATCACCGAAGAGCTGCGTGATAAGCTTGACATAGGGCGTCTCACCACAGCCAGAGCAAGCACCAGAGAACTCGAAAAGTGGTGTAGCGAACTGTGAGTTCTTAACATTAGAAGTCACGTCTACTAGGTGTGCCTTGCTCGTTACCTCAGTGAGCATCTTGTCCCAGTTCTCCTGTTCGGAGAACTGACCTTCAATCTCCTGCATCACGAGTGCCTTACCATTCTTATTGCCTGGGCAGATGTCCACACAGTTGCTACATCCGAGACAGTCGAGCACATTGACCTGAATACGGAAGGTCATATCGGCAAACTGCTTGCCGACAGCCTTAAGCGCCGTCACACCAGTCTTAGCCTGCTCATCAGCAGTCATCACGAATGGACGAATCGTAGCATGAGGACATACGTACGCACACTGGTTACACTGGATACAGTTGTCTGCGATCCATTCGGGAACGTGAGAGGCTACGCCACGCTTCTCGCTAGCGGCAGTACCATTCTCCCACGTACCATCCTCGCGACCACGGAACTGCGATACAGGGATGCTGTCTCCGTCCTGAGCGTTGATAGGACGCACGATCTTCTGAATAAATTCACTCTCATTGTTATGGAACTCTGGAGCGTCGTCAGGCAGGTTAGCCCACTCGGGCTTCACAGGCACCTCGATGACATCGCCACCACGGTCTACAGCCGCATAGTTCTTATTAACGATGTCCTCACCCTTCTTGCCATAGCTCTTGACGATCGCCTTCTTCATCTGCTGAACCGCAAGATCATAAGGGATCACGTCTGAGATCTTGAAGAATGCCGACTGCAAGATCGTATTCGTACGATTGCCTAGACCGATCTCCGCAGCAATGCCAGTAGCATTGATCATATAGAAGCGAATGTTGTTCTTCGCAAGATAGCGCTTCACCTTATTGGGAAGGTGATGCTCTACTTCGTTGAGATCCCAAACAGAGTTGAGCAGGAAGGTACCGTTCTTCTTGAGACCTCGCGTTACGTCATAGAGACGAAGGTAAGCAGGCACATGGCAAGCTACGAAGTCTGGAGTCACGACGAGATAGGTAGAGCGGATCTGCTTGTCACCGAAACGAAGGTGTGAGCAGGTGAAGCCACCAGACTTCTTGGAGTCGTAGGCGAAGTATGCCTGGCAATACTTATCCGTATTGTCTCCGATGATCTTCACCGAGTTCTTATTAGCACCTACAGTACCATCAGCACCGAGACCGTAGAACTTAGCTTCGAAGATACCATTGTCTTCGAAGACGAGATCTTCCTTCTCAGGTAGAGAGGTGAACGTTACGTCGTCCACGATACCGATGGTGAAGTGGTCCTTGGGAAGGCGCATCTCAAGGTTCTCGTACACAGCCTGGATGTGAGCAGGTGTGGTATCCTTAGACGAGAGACCATAGCGACCACCTACGATAAGCGGTGCATCTTCCATGCCGAAGTAGCAAGAACGAACGTCAAGGTACAGAGGTTCGCCGTCAGCTCCAGGCTCCTTCGTACGGTCGAGCACAGCGATACGCTTAACGCTCTTAGGCATTGCAGAGAGGAAGTGCTTGGCACTGAAAGGACGATAGAGATGTACAGACAGCAGACCCACCTTCTCGCCCTTGGCTATAAGGTGATCCACCACTTCGCGAATAGCCTCCGTCACAGATCCCATAGCGATAATCACGCGATCTGCATCCTGGGCTCCGTAGTAGTCGAATAGATGATACTTACGTCCCGTCACGGTAGCAAGTTTGTCCATATAATCTTGAACGATCTCGGGGATAGCATCATAGAAAGGATTCGCTGCCTCACGGTGCTGGAAGTAGACATCGGGGTTCTCTGCCATACCACGAGACACTGGAGCCTCTGGGTTTAGACCACGCTCGCGGAAGTCACGTAGCGCATCCCAGTCGATGAACTGCGCTAGATCTTCGTTGTCGAGTGCCTCAATCTTCTGTATCTCGTGCGACGTACGGAAGCCATCAAAGAAGTGGATAAACGGTACGCGAGACTTGAGCGTCGCTAGATGCGCTACCCCTGCCAGGTCCATTACCTCCTGCACCGAACCAGTACAGAGCTGTGCGAAGCCTGTAGGACGAGCAGCCATTACATCCTGGTGGTCACCGAAGATAGAGAGTGCGTGCGTAGCGATGGCTCGAGCCGATACGTGGAAGACCGTGGGAAGCAGTTCGCCAGCGATCTTGTACATATTGGGGAGCATCAGCAGCAGACCCTGCGATGCGGTGTAGGTCGTAGTGAGGACACCTGTCTGGAGCGAACCATGCACAGCTCCTGCGGCACCTGCCTCACTCTGCATCTCTTCGACGAGTACGGTCTCTCCGAAGATGTTCTTACGTCCCTGAGCTGCCCATTCGTCTACATACTCTGCCATCGTAGATGATGGAGTAATGGGGTAAATACACGCCACCTCGCTAAACATATACGAGATATGCGCAGCAGCCTGATTACCATCACAGGTCAGAAATTTTTTCTCTTTAGCCATGTTGTTGTAACCGTCTATTCTTTGTTATAAATCTAGTTATCGTACATATCGAGTCCATCGCTAGCGAATGCCCATATACCACGAGCGATACAGCACCGAAGGACAAGTTAGTCGGATTCATTCGCCTCGGCATCACTACTCATGCGTATGTGAATCGTCCGAGAGATACCTACTAATGGGTAGCAAAGGTATAGTTTATTCACCAAAACTCATAATAACTCGACCAGAGGCTCACGCCAATTCGACCCGAGCGCACCGAAGCCAGGGCAAAAGGGATGTTATTCGACAACAATTCGCATAGTCACTGAAGCGAGTTCACATAGTCACTGAGATAAGTTCAATGACTATGTGAATTCGACTCTGTTTTCGAGCATCCTATCATGCCTCTCCGAAGAGCGAAACATCAGTCCCTGACTGATCATACATCACCTAGGGACTGATGTTAGCCCCATTTTTCGATGAATGGGAAGGGCTTGGGGAAGCACTCGATAAGGAAGCTTCATTGAGTGAGGGTGTAGCTAGCGTCCGCAGACATTCGTAAAGGGACAATACTGACAACGAGCCAGGTCAGAGGTGGGAACGAAGGGAGTCTCCAGGTCAAAAATCTCGTCTAAGATACGTCCAAAGGTTTCGACGAATGTCGTCCGAACGTCATGAGTATAATCCAGGATAGGGCGAATTTCTGCCTTTCGGCCAAGGCTGTCGCGAGATTCGATTAGGGGCGTGTAGCCCTCCGATTGCCGAATCAATTCGCGTGTCAGGAGTAGACCAGGCATTAGCGGAAGCGTCCGCTCGGGGATCGAGAAGGGCTTACCCTCGGTATTAAGTCTCTCACCACTATGCACCATCTCGCAGTAAAGGAGTGTCTGGAAGATAGCCTTATAGTCCGGTATCGCATTCTCGAAGTGCGAAGAGATATGGACAGGCTTGCGCTCGTCGCCCCCCGTCTTATAATCGAGGATGCGCAAGCGACTTTCACCCTCCACTGTCGAAATGTCCATGCGGTCAATGAACCCCTTGATATTGACTGATCGTCCATCGCTGAGCGGGAATCGCAAACGCATTCGTGCCTCCGAAGCATAATATACGAAGGGAGCATGCGACATATCGTATGCCAAGACTGCCCGAACGTATTGCCGAATGAGACCTATATAATATAATGCCAATCCGCGCTCGGCGTGTGTCTGAGCCGTTTGCCCCTCGAGAGCATATTGCTGATGGTAATGCTTCTTGATGATGTAGGAGAGGCGATCGCCGTCATCGAGATAGCCCTGAATGTATTCGGGGACGACCTCACGACCAAGGACAGGGGCATAGATTTCCTGCATCGTATTGTGCAGGATCGTCCCGAAGGCACTTGGCTGCATCAACATCGAAGCCGTTTCTTCCTCGTGCACTCGGGCGATTTGCTCATAATAGAACCGAAGCGGACAACTCAGATACGTATTGATCGCAGAGGGAGAGAGCGCCGGAGCAGTGAGATCATCCGCTATCAGAGCCGAGAGGGTTGATCGTATCTCAGGGCGATCTTTGCCAACGGGCAGGATAGGACGCGCTGGCGCACCTAGATTGGCTTGCGCAGAGAGACGCTTGATGCGGACTCCGTAGAGCATCTCTAGCTGAGTCACGTAGCGACACTCCTCGCCACGTCCGCCTAGTGGATCGTCCATCCCATAGATAAGGATAACGCGATCAGCGCGGGCAATACTCTGATAGAATCGGTACGCCTCGGCATCATCGTACCACTGCGAGAGTGGCAAACCGAAGCCCAAACGCAGGCTGTGAGGAATAAGGGTATTGGCATGACGCCGACGTGGCAGCATGCCTTCCTGCGCAGAGAGGTAGATGAGTGTCGAGAAGTGTAGCACTCGACTCTCTAGAAGTCCCATGATCTGTAGCCCCTTGAGGGGGTTGCCTTCGAATGGGATGGTGATCATCTGCGTCAGCCCCTCGAGCAGACGAGCGACCGAGTCCACAGACATGGCCGCTCCGTACGTCGCGATCGTGTTCGAAAGGCGCGTGACTAGCTTGCGGTAATGGTAAACGAACTCCAAATCAAAGCTCATCTTCACCCGCGACAGTTCCCCATCAGAAATAGTTTGAGGGTCAAGCCCCGTAGCACGAATATCGCGATCGCGCATCAGCTCCCCGAGTGTATCTAGAAGAGTGCCCAGCGTCGTGAGAAAGTCTTCAGCCTCCGAACGTGGTGTCAGCAGAAGACGTGCTATAGGGAGTGCCTCGGCAAACTGATCCGACACAGAGCGCATACCAGCAGAACAGTCCTTAGATTCTCTAGCGATGAGGTTGGGGATATAGGTATTGAGGATCCACGATACCGAAAGCATTGGGCGTGGTTGTCGACGCAGTCGCTCTGCTAGGAGTAGGAGCCCTGGGAAAAAATCCCCCAAGAGCTGTATCGTCAGCAAGCTGTGCAAGCGATCAATGGGCATGGCTCCGTCACGCTCACTGGCAATGAGCCTTAGCCAACGATTGAGGAAGATGGCGACAGGCGTACGTCCGAGCGGATAGCCTAGGGTAATATTAAGATGTTCGTAGGCACTGGGGATGGAGCTAACGACGGGCAACAGTAGCTGCTCGCTCGGCAAGATTATGGCAGTATCTATACGTGCGACCTCGGACGAATGCGGTGTACCTAGCTGACGAAGCAATTCGGGCAATGCCTTGACTTGCGTAACTGTACTCGCACAGCTTACCACTTCGATTTCCCTAGGCAAGAGCTGAGCTGCCTCGTAATTCTTGCGAGGAAGAGCCGAGCCGAGTGCCTCGATATTGGCACGCATCATACGATTCACTCCATGTCCCTCATCCTGCACGACCTGCACGGCTTCGTCCCAGCAAAACTCTGCCACACCTCGGCGACGCATCGCCTTAAAGAGCTTCATCTCGCTTGGGGTGAGCTCGAAGAGCCCCACGAAGACATAGCGAGCCTCCACTCCTGAGACACGCACAGCATCTAGATCCTTCGCCATCCCGTCCACCACGTCTACAGCGTGATCTGCGAGATGCCTGTATAACTGCCCCTCGTACCCTAGCCCTTGTGTCCGAAGACGCTCACCAAACCTTTCGTACAGAGGCGACAAACTAAGCCAAAAGTCCAAGAAGCTACGGCGGTAATCAGCCCGCTCACCCTCAGACATCTTGTGGGGATTGCGAAAGCCTCGCCAGAAGCCTTCGATCACATCGAGCGTCTCGGGACTGAGATAATCGAACTCGTCGATCATCTCCTTAATATTCTCCAAGTTCCGATATAAGTCCCGCGCATTGACTAGGTGACGGTCAATTAGATCAAAGTCCTGCAAGATAATATTCCCCCAAAAGAGAAATTCATCGAAGGGTTGTACACCCTTCCCCCGTATTTCTTGATAAGTCGCATACAGTTCGAAGAGCAATGCCGTACGATCCAGCAAGCTCATGCTGGGTGCAAGCTCCACAAACAAATGACTAATCGTCTCCGTCTCGGGGGCGAAGATCGGATGCTCTGCCAGCTCTCCTAGATACCTCAAGAAGAATAGACGCGAGCGCTCTGATGGGAAGACGAAGCGCAGATGTCTAATATCCGCACCGTAGGTAGTGTAGTAATGCTCTGCGACCTGTCGCAGGAACGGAATCATCTCATTCATCGGATAGACATGGTGTGTGGTATGGCTCAGTGCTAGCGCTGCGGACGAAGCGGATCAAACTGTAGTTCCAGCGAGCGTGCCGTCTCCTCGTCCCGTCGAGCTGTCACCTCATCACCCGAGAGGCGTGCTAGCTCTGCCCGCAGGCGATAGAGCGTAGGCGAGGGCTTGCCTGCGGACAGCCCTAGGGCACGATCGAGATCCCGCTGAGCATAGCCACGCATACGCTTGGCGAGGTAAAGGCGAGCGCGTCCCTCATAGACCTCGGCAGAGCGCGAGAGCTTGCTAACGAGGTAGTCATAGAGACGCTCAGCATTGTCGTATCGTCCTCGTAGGGTCTCTAGAAGGGCATAGCCAAGGCGAGCCTTGAGGCTTTCACCATTGTGCTCTATGATGGTCGTTAGATCAAGATCCGCGAGATCATATTGCCCTGTGAGCATATAGGTCATTGCCCGCTGATAGCGGAATAGTTCGTTGTCTGGAGCCTTCGCCACGAGAAGGGAATAGTCCGTGATGGCTGCGGGCAGTTTCCCTACTAGTGAGAAGAGCCTAGCTCTATTATAACGTATGCTCTGCTCGTCGGGCATGCGCTCTAGAGCAGCCGAATAGGACAGAATGGCTTCGTCCGTTCGCCCCTGCATTTGCTGAAGTCCTCCGAGGTTATTGAGCAGGTAAACGTTCAGCACCGACTGGGGCTGTCGTGCCATGGCAGAGCGTAGAGCTTGCTCGGCACGATCTAGTTGTCCCGAATGAGCATAGGTGAAGCTAGAGTCAATGAGTGCTATATATATACTGTCTGGTGCTGGCTCCTGAGCCATATCTTGAGCCTTAAGAGGAGACACCCCGAGGAGTGTCGAGATGAGCATGAGGAGGAATGGGAGGGATGGGAAAGCTTTCATTCTTTTGTGATACCTTTGCAGTCCTATAACGTCACCGCTTGCGGAGACATTATACTAACGGAATACTAACGAACAAAGGTAACGAATAAATTATGAAGCCTACCCCCCTACTGCAGATCCTCCCGACCGACTCTGCTGCTGTACAGGAAGCATCCTCATTCGTAGAGAGTGCAACCGCTCCCCTATCCCTACACAAGACGTTTGACATCGAATCAGTAGCTGGCGAATGGCTCACTGCCATCACGAACTTTGGTATTCGCATTGTGCTAGCGATTGTACTCTTCTTCGTCGGCAAGTTCCTTATCGGCAAAATCATTCAGCTCATTCGTCACGTCCTCGAACGTAAGAAGATGGAAGGTGTCGCCATCACCCTACTCGACTCCATCATTGCTGCCCTACTCTATATAGTCTTAGGTATCTGCATCGCTGCTATGCTCGGGGTCAAGAGCGTCTCATTCGCTGCCGTCCTTGCCTCCATGGGTCTTGCCGTCGGTATGGCTCTGAGCGGACAGCTTCAGAATCTCGCAGGCGGGGTCATCATTATGGTCACGAAGCCTTTCCACATCGGAGATCCTATCGAAGCTCAAACGCAATCGGGTGTCGTACGTAGCGTCAGCCTCTTTCATACGAAGATCACGACATTCGACAACAAGACCGTATATATTCCCAATGGCACCCTCAGCAGTGGCGTCATCACCAATATTGCCGAGGCTAATACCCGACGTGCCGAATGGATCATCGGCATAGACTACGAAAGCGATTACGACCGCGCGCGTCAGATCATACAGGATCTCCTCCTCGCTGACGAACGAGTACTCACCGATCCTAGCACACTCGTAGCTCTTCACCGCTTCGGTCCTAGTTCGATAGACATTATTGTGCATGCCTGGGTGTCAAGTGACAATCTGTGGGCACTCTACTGGGACATGAACGAGCGCATCCTACATGCGTTCAATGCTGCAGGCATTAGCTTCCCTTTCCCACAGGTAACGATTAGCCACCGCAAGACCGAGCATTAGCCTATTCGAAGGCTTTACTCATTGCCTTGCGCCCCTATCTGTCTCGAATAGATAGGGGCGCAAGGCATATTTGCATACCTCAGTTCCACATTCAAGCAAGCCAATCTCCCTACAGACCACTCAAATTAATCTGAAACACAAGCATAATAACTTCCGATTACACTGCATAAAACTTCCAGACACTAGGCTATGAACTATAATCACCGACGGTGATCTTAAGATTTCAACTGGTGATCTTAAGATCACCACTGGTGATTATAAGATCTCCATCGGTGATTATAGTTCATAGCCTAGTGTACGAGACTTTTTAGCATAGACATTCGGACTTATCTCATGCCTATGCGTGTCTTTTTTCATGCCTATTCGAGACCTATTGGATCGGTGTAGCCTCATAGAGACAAGCATCCATTCGACGACGACGTAAGGAGTAGCAAAGCAAAAGCCCCCTAGTCCACATAGACTAGAGGGCTTCGCCGAATAACTTCGGCTTAATCTTTGAGGCTGAAGCCTCGGGGCTGATTAAGCGAAGAGTAATTGCTTGATGGTAGGATTCTCCAGCACATAGCGCGCCAGCAGAAGAAGCGTCACAATGTATAGCGCAATGCTTACGTCGCGGAAGCGTCCGCTAAGCATCTTCACCATGGTATAGCTAATGAGCCCGAGTGCCATCCCTTCGGCAATATTATAAGTCAGCACCATCGTCACCATCGTGATAAAGCAAGGCATTGCCTCGGACATATCCGA
The DNA here is from genome assembly GCA_041854825.1 of Porphyromonas sp. GTDB lineage: Bacteria > Bacteroidota > Bacteroidia > Bacteroidales > Porphyromonadaceae > Porphyromonas. The sequence goes on from JBHACZ010000096.1 coordinate 11,685, forward strand.
CAGATCAATCTCCTGAATAGACCCAAGCATAAATACCCCTACCAGCACCAGCGCACCAGTAGTAGCCGCCGCAGGCACGAGCAAGAAAAGAGGCGACAGGAAAAGTGCCACTGCGAAGAGCAGACCTGTCGTGAGCGAAGTCATACCTGTGCGACCGCCCTCTGCTATACCCGCGCCACTCTCTACGAATGTCGTCACAGTAGACGTGCCAAGTACTGCGCCGACAGATGTAGCTACAGCATCCGCCATCATCGCAGGCTTAATGTTCTTGACATTGCCTTGCTCGTCCATCATCTCTGTACCAGCAGCGGCACCGAAGAGCGTCCCCACGGTATTGAAGATATCCATAAAGACAAGGGCGAAGATGGTCAGGAGCATATCCATATTAAGCAAGGGCGCGAAGTCCAATTGAAGGAACGTTGGCGCAAGTGACTGAGGCATGGACACTGGCAGGAAGCCTTCGGGGATCTCCGTTACTCCCATCGGAATGCCAATAAGCGTACAGATAATAATGCCATAGAAAAGCGCCCCACGCACCTTAAGCACGATAAGTGCAGCACTAATCAGCACCCCAAGACAAGCAAGCACCGCAGGTGCCGTGAATGCTCCGAGGGTAACAAACGTTGCTTCACTGGCTACGATGATACCCGCATTCTTGAGACCGATGAAGGCAATGAACATCCCGATACCTGACGAGATGGCAAAGCGCAGGTTCTTAGGAATGCTATTGACAATCTTCTCGCGAATGTTGAATGCTGTCAGCACAATGAAGATAATACCCTCTACGAAAACTGCCGCTAGAGCAGACTGCCAGCTATAGCCCATCCCAAGGACAAGCGTAAAGGCAAAGAAGGCATTGATCCCCATACTAGGCGCTTGAGCGAATGGGAGCTTAGCCAGGAAAGCAATAAGTAGCGTCCCGATGGCCGAAGCAAGCGCCGTAGCCGTGAAGACAGCGCCCTTGTCCATCCCTGCGACACTTAGGATGCTGGGATTTACCGCTAGGATATAGCTCATCGTCAGGAAAGTCGTGAGACCTGCGATAAGCTCAGTGCGCGTAGAGTGACGCTTAGGGTCGAAGCCCAGAAGCGTATGTAGTCTTGACATAATATATAGGTCTCTTTAGGCTAGAATGACCACTTGAGTGCTAGCGTAGGAATCGCGTAGAACTTCTCGTGTGCCCAAGGGAAATTGTAGCTTAGCTCTAGCTCTGTGCCGACACTAAGGTTGAAGTCTGGACTTACACCCTGGAACTTATTCAGATTCACCCAGAGCTGTGGCTCGGAGAGGAATACCAGCCCATTCTCACCCCATACGTCTGCGAAACCTGTGAATGTGAGCTTGCCATCAACGAAGTGCGCATACCACGTACCCGTCAGCTGAGCTGAATGAGGTTTATCATGATGTGCGAGGTACTTGTACATCGGAGTGATACCAAAGCCCCAGGAGTAGTCCGCTGCATTGTGCGAATAGTTTGCTCCGAGGAGATAAGCATCAGGAATCCCCGCGCCACCATTGTACTCGAGGTGCAGAGCTACGGGAGCCTTCCATAGGCGAATGTCACGAGCGATCTCCCAGTAGGCGAAGTCCACCTTGTTATTCGCATAGTTCATGTCCACGAAAAAGAAGGTGCTACCCCACTTATCGGGGCGGAACATCTCCACTGTCGTCGTCAGCACTGGGCGACCAGCCTGCTCGGTGTACATCGACTTACCGAAATCGTAGTGCAGCTGCACATTCTGCGCCTCGGCAGTGCGAGGCATAGCCATAGCTACAAGGGCAGCCACAGCCATCAAGTAAAATTTTCTCATTGCTTATGATGTAATTGAGTGATATGTCTGATGAATTATGCCTTGCGGTCTTCCTCACGCTCGGGCAGGATAAGGTTAAGTATAACGGCGATAACAGCAGATAGCCCGATGCCTGAGAGCGTCAGCGTCCCCGTACTACCGAACGCAATATCTATGGCTGCGCCACCGATACCCGTCGTCAGTGTCACGGAGATAATAACCACATTGCGTGCGCTACTTAGGTTAATCTTGCTATGAAGGAGGTTATTGATCCCTGCACCCGCGATCGTTCCGAAGAGCAGAAGCATAATACCACCCAGCACTGCTTGGTCTATCGTACGGAGCAATGCGCTTACCTTACCAATAACTGAGAATACGATACCCGACACTGCCGCAATGCGAAATACTACGGGATCAGTAACCTTCGTGAGCGACATTGCTCCCGTCACTTCGCTGTAGGTCGTCACAGGAGGTGCACCTATACCCGAAGCAAATAGGCACGCTAGACCATCCCCCAGCAGAGTACGATGCAGACCGGGACTCTTCACGAAGTTCTTGCCCGTTACGCTATTGACGACATAGACGTCCCCTATGTGTTCGATTACAGGGGCAATAGCCACAGGGATCATAAACAAAATGGGTTCCCAAGCAAAGCGTTCTGGGAGGATGAATTGTGGCAAGGCAAACCAACTCGCATCAGCAATCAGCGAGAGATCCACGTCATAGAACGTTAGGTCTACCAGATATCCGACGATGATCCCGCAGAAGATGGGAACAAGTTTCATCAGCCCACGCGCATAAAGTGTCACGACAATAGCTGTCGCCAGTGATACAACGGCTAGTATCCAGTTCGTCGATGCCATGCCCACAGCAGCACCTGAGAGTGAAAGCCCGATAAGCATAATAATTGGTCCGATGACCACAGGAGGGAATAGTCTAGATATAAATTTCGTCCCGAAGCTACGCACGAGCAGTGCCATCAGCATATACACGAGTGCCACGCCTACGATACCGAAGAGTGCTCCACCTAGTCCATACGCCTTCGTTGCACTAATAATGGGCGCGATGAATGCAAAGCTACTGCCCAGGAAAATAGGCACTTGCCCACGGGTCACGAGATGGAAGATAAGTGTACCTACCCCAGCCGAGAATAGCGCAGTCGCGGGATCTAATCCGACAAGCAGGGGTACGAGTACCGTAGCACCGAAGGCTACGAATAGATACTGAACGCCAACGATTGCCTTACGAGCGGGCGTCAATACAGGAGATTGAGACATAGGTGTAAGTCGGATAAAACTGATTGATGGATCTTTGTTATCGCCCGCAAATGTAGTAATAATCCGACTACTGCCCAAGGCGCGTCACTCTCCCGTCACCTCCTAGAAGTCACATCACTTACTATCCATCTGCCCCCTACCCACAGCATACTTTACTCCTCTGTCTATGCCAACCGCATCCTGAATATGAACCTGTACAATCCATCCCTAAGCAAACACAATTCTCCCCTATGGCTAGAAAATTCTAGCCATAGGGGAGAATCCAACTAGCCATAAGTCAGATTTTTCCAGCTATAGGCGAAATTGACATTCGCTTAGGGCTAGACGAAGTGAAGCTTAGGGTGGCATCAAAAAAAGTATCTCCCGCCTTAGCCATAGCTAAAGCGGGAGATACTTTTTCGTTGCTTAAAATGAAGGACTACTGATTAGCCTTCATGATTTCCTCATACTTGGCTTCGTCACCGATAGCAGCGAAAGCGCTTGCTAGAGTATAGTAAGCCTGAGCGGGCTCTACCTTGTAAGCTGTTTCGAGGAAGGGGATTGCCTTCTTGAACATAGCCACAGCCTGCTCTTGAGTAAGCTTGTCAAGGTTCTCTACATTGCGCAGACGAAGACCTTCATTGAAGTAGATACGACCCATATTGAAGTTCGTATCGAACCCTACCTTATCCAGTTCGTATGCCTTAGCATAAGCCTCTTCAGATGCCTTGAAGTCTTCCTTACGCTCGTATAGACCACCAAGTGCTGTGATAAAGTTCACATTCGTGGGATCCTGAGCGATACCAGACTTGAGGAAAGCAATAGCTTCGTCCGTCTTACCCTGCTGGGCATTTATGTTTACGATATTGCCGAGGAAGTACATTTCCTGTGGGAAGAGCTTAGCACCCTCCTCGAGGATAGGCATAGCACCCACGGTGTCCTGCTTAGAGAGGTAAGCTGCAGAGAGTAGCTGATAGATCTCGCTCTGCTTATGCTCCTGCGTCTTGTAACGCTGACCGAGCTCGATCGTCTTATCATACAGCTTGCCTTCGTAGCTGGCGGCTAGAGCGAGATAGGCTGCGTCGGCAGCTTGCTCTGCATTCGTCACCTGGAATACCTTATCGCTAGCGATTAGAGGGTGATTGTACACCTCGAGGAACGCTATGAAGGCATCCGCACTACGTGCATAATCCGCATTCTGGATGTAATGGTAGCCCGCATGTATGAGCATCTGGCTGTCTTCCTTGAGGGCATCAGTAGCCTTCTTGGCATGCTTGATCTTCACCTTGCCCTTAGCGTCTGGCTGATTCTCAATTTTGTAGGTTTCTAGGAAGAATGGAACCTCTGCCATCAGAGCATCAAACATCAGAGGCTGGTTAGCCTGATCCTTGGTTGCCTCTAGCTGGAGCTTGGCGAACTCACCATTGAAGATCGCACGCTCGATATTACCAGATACGAGCCACGTATAGGCATCATCTTTGGTCTCATCGTGCTGACGAGCTTCCGTGACTAGACGACGAGCCTCTGCCACATTGCTCGTGGTGAGCTTCTCGGCTGCCTTAACGTTCGCTTTCTGAGCGAAGGCAGCGGGAGCCATAAGGCTCAGCGCTGCGAGGATTACTAGTTTCTTCATCTTGCTTACTATGTTTGCTTGTTAGTTACTATACCATTATTTATATGTATGGGAGAGAGTACAACGCCGAGGAGGCTAGAAAAGTCCTCCGGTGTCGTCACCATCCGCCTCTACATTATCGGACTGGGGTGCCGCATTATTGTCCCAGGCATCCTCCTCTGCCCGACGCAGGAGTTCATCCAGGGTCGGCATCACCGCCTCCTCTGCAGGAGTTTCGGTCTGAATAGAGGTTTCTGGATCTGTCTTTGCCACCCCTTCTTCATCGAACTCTACAGTATCCTCATCGGCAGGTACGCGGCACACTGATGCGATTTCGTCTCCACGTTTGTCGAGATTGATGAGACGAACGCCTTGCGTAGCGCGACCGAGCGTACTGATATCGGCAGCGTGCATTCGAATAGCGACACCACTCTTATTGATAATCATAAGATCGTGCTCGTCAGAGACGTTGCGGATAGCTACGAGAGTACCAGTCTTATCGGTAATATTGAGAGTCTTGACACCCTTTGCACCACGATTGGTTATGCGGTAATCTTCTACAAGACTACGCTTGCCATAGCCCTTCTCGCTCACTACAAGGATGGTTTCTGTCCTAGCATCCTTGACGGTGATCATACCTACCACTTCGTCCTGCCCATCTTCGTCGAGTGTCATACCACGCACGCCCATAGCAGCACGACCAGTAGCACGCACGGTTTCCTCATTGAAGCGAACGGCACGCCCATTTTTATTGGCAAGAAGCACCTCGCTACGCCCATCTGTTAGGCTAACGCCAACGAGCTGGTCATCATCACGCAGGTCAATAGCGATAATACCATTGGCACGAGGGCGTGAATACTGCTCGAGAAGCGTCTTCTTAATAATGCCTCGCTTGGTAGCAAAGAGTAGGTAATGCGAATTGATGAAATCCTCATCCTTCGTAAGGTTCTTGACGCGTATGAAGGCATTAACCTTGTCATCAGCATCAATATTGAGAAGATTCTGTATAGCACGTCCCTTAGCATTCTTAGCTCCCTCTGGGATCTCGTATACCTTAAGCCAGTAGCAGCGACCTTTCTGAGTAAAGAGCATCATTGTCGCATGCATAGACGCCGAATAGATATATTCGATGAAGTCTTCATCGCGCGTATCACTGCCACGACTCCCGACACCTCCGCGTGTTTGCGAACGGAATTCTGCCAATGGCGTACGCTTAATATAGCCTGCATGAGAAATGGTAATCACCATCTCGTCGTCTGCGTAGAAATCTTCGGGATTGAACTCCTCACTAGCGTAGATAATCTCGCTCATGCGCTCATCACCATACTTCTCTTTGATCTCTAGAAGTTCCTCACGGATCACTCCCATACGGAGCGTGCGATCAGCAAGCAAAGCGTTAAGGTGATCAATCTCCGCCTTAACCTCAGCATACTCTGCGCGTACCTTGTCGATCTCTAGGCCTGTGAGCGCACGCAGACGCATATCTACGATCGCACGTGCCTGTATAAGCGAGAGCCCAAATTCCGTCATCAGACCATCGATAGCATCAGAAGCCTCCTTCGCTCCGCGAATGATCGCAATCACACGATCAATATTGTCTAGAGCGATCATCAGACCTTCGAGAATATGAATACGCTCCTCCGCCTTACGCAGCTCATAGATACAACGGCGCGTCACCACATCGAGACGATGGTCTATGAACGCACGAATCATATCCTGGAGATTCAGCACCTGCGGACGGCCATTGACCAGCGCGATATTATTCACGCTAAAGGAACTCTGTAGCGCAGAGAGCTTGTATAGTTTGTTTAGAACTACTGAAGCATTGGCATCACGCTTGACATCAATTACGATACGCAGACCCTTACGGTTTGACTCATCCGTAATGTTCGAGATACCTTCCACGCGCTTTTCGTTGACTAGGTCAGCCATTTGGCGCACAAGGTCAGTATTGCTCACCTGATAGGGTATCTCGGTGATGATAATACGCTCGTGATTGGCATGCTGTTCGATCTCGGCACGGCCTCGTAGCACAATACGACCACGACCTGTCAGAAATGCCTCTCGAACACCTGCGTATCCATAGATAATACCTCCGGTAGGGAAATCTGGAGCTTTGATATGGCGCATTAGCCCTTCGGCATCTAGCGTCTCGTCGCTGTCGATATATGCTACGCAACCATCGATACACTCACTGATATTGTGCGGGGGCATATTCGTCGCCATACCGACAGCGATCCCGGCAGCACCATTGATCAAGAGATTCGGTAGGCGCGTAGGTAGCACGGTAGGCTCCTGAAGCGTATCGTCAAAGTTATTCTGAAAGTCTACAGTCTCCTTATCAATATCTTTGAGCATCTCGCCAGCGATTCGGCTTAGACGGCTCTCAGTGTAACGCATTGCTGCAGGGGGGTCACCACCTACGGAACCAAAATTCCCCTGCCCATCAATCAATGGATAGCGTAGGCTCCATGGCTGTCCCATACGTACGATGGTCATATATACGGAGCTGTCACCGTGGGGGTGGTAATGCCCGAGAACTTCCCCGACAGCATTCGCACACTTACGATGAGGCTTGTCGTAGGTATTTCCCTTATCATTCATTGCGTACAGCACACGACGATGTACGGGCTTAAGTCCATCCCGCACATCTGGCAGAGCACGAGACACGATAACCGACATCGAGTAATCGATGTAGGCGGTCTTCATTGCTCCCTCAATGTCTATATCAATGATCCTGTCTTCTGCATCAATCATTGTCTACTAATACTTATGTAAATGCTTATTTAACTCGGCTAAGTTACGGCTTTTTCTCCGAGAAACAATACACCAGAGACCTGCCTATACCCCAAGCACCAAGACTGCAAAACTTGCGGATTAAACAATTAACATCAAATATCACAACAGCACACACCTTCAGAATAAGTCTCCACAAACACTAGTACACTCAACATCCCTCACATCTTACTCAAATCTCAAATGCACTAAATTTCAAACCTAGACAACCCAACTTCCAACACATAGGGGACAAATACGTATCTTTGTGCATCCTTAGCGGGAGATCTCATTCATAGACGACAGCAAGACATTCAATGCTAACATTCAAAATAGATAAGACCTGTACCCAAACCAAAGCGCGGGCAGGCGAAATCACAACCGATCACGGCAAGATTCAGACCCCGATATTCATGCCTGTCGGGACGGTCGGGAGTGTCAAGGCGGTTCATATGACTGAACTTCGTGAAGACATTCGGGCACAAATCATTCTAGGCAATACCTACCATCTTTACCTGCGTCCCGGGCTAGAGACACTGCAGATGGCTGGCGGGCTACATAAGTTTAACAGCTGGGATGGGTCCATCTTGACCGATAGTGGGGGATTTCAGGTATTCAGCTTGGCAGATAGCCGAAAGATTACAGAGGAGGGCGTGACCTTCCGTTCGCATATTGATGGGTCGAAGCACCTGTTCACCCCAGAGCGTGTCATGGATATTGAGCGGACGATCGGGGCAGATATTATGATGGCATTCGATGAATGTTGCCCTGGAGATGCCGATTATCACTATGCGAAAAAATCTCTTGCACTGACCGAACGCTGGCTGGATAGGTGTCTCAAGCGTGTTCGCGAGACCGAGCCGCTCTACGGCTATCATCAGAGTCTCTTCCCCATCGTGCAGGGATGTGTGTATCCTGATCTGCGTAGCCGTGCCGCCGAGCATATTGCTTCGCTCGAGGCAGAAGGCAATGCCATCGGTGGGCTTGCCGTCGGCGAACCCACCGAGAAGATGTATGAGATGGTCGAATTGACCTGTGGCATCCTACCAAGCGACAAGCCTCGCTATCTGATGGGGGTGGGGACACCGATCAATTTGCTAGAGAACATTGCCCGAGGCGTGGATATGTTTGACTGCATTATGCCTACACGCAACGGGCGCAACGGCCAGCTCTTCACTAGTCGAGGGACTATCAACATTCGCAATGCTAAGTGGGCGCGCGTCTTCGAGCCCATCGATGTCGAGGGATATTCCTTTGTGGATAGCCAGTACACGCTTGCTTATCTACACCATCTGATCAAGGCGGATGAGATCCTGGGGCTTCAGATAGCCTCAATCCATAACCTAGCCTTCTACCTGCGTCTCGTCACCGAAGCTCGTGGGCATATCCTAGCGGGCGACTTCGATGAGTGGAAGACGATGATGGTACGCCAGCTGGATAATAGACTTTAGAGTATAGTTCGTTTGCCCCCTATGAATACTGAATATACGGAGCAAGTCGAAGCCCAAGACGTGGCGAGCGAAGCCGCTTCACCCATCCCCACAAAAAAAGACAAAAGGCGTGTGCATCGTCCATGGGTCGGGTTGGTGGATTGGTACATTATTAAGACATTCCTTGGGACATACTTCTTCGCCATCCTACTGATCCTTTCCGTGTCGATCGTCTTCGATATAAATGAGAAGATCGACGCCTTCCTGCGCCCTGAGGTGTCGCTGTATGAGATTATCTTTCATTACTATCTCAACTTCGTCCCTTTCTATGCGAATATGTTTAGTCCGCTATTTGTCTTCATCTCGGTCATCTTCTTTACGACCAAGATGGCAAACAATAGCGAGATCATCGCGATGCTTGCTAGTGGGCTTAGCTTTCGCAGGCTCTTGCGTCCGTACTTCCTCTCTGCCTGTGTCATTAGTGCGCTAACGTTCTTCCTGAGCAACTACATCATCCCTCCTGGCAATAAGCAGCGCATTGACTTCGAGAACACGTATATCAAGAATAAGCGCATCGAGTATGCTGAGAGCGTACATCTAGAGGTCGAGCCTAACGTGTTCCTATTCATTCGCTCCTTCCAGGCATCAGACCGCACGGGCTATGGACTTGCGCTGGAGCGTTTCGAAGGGAGGGATCTCCGTAGTCGGCTCACGGCAGACAGAGCTGTCTACGATACATTGGGGCGCTGGACGCTCTATGAGTATCGCCAGCGAGAGCTAGGAGAGTACCGTGAGGTGCTTACCACAGGGCATCAGATAGACACGGTCATTCCCATTGAGCCCAAGGATTTCCTCGTTACAGATAGAGATGTACAGACGATGACCTCACCCGAGCTGTCCGAGTACATTGACAAACAAAGACAAAGAGGTGTGGGCAGTGCCAAGCTATTCGCTATCGAACTGCATCGGCGCTATGCAGCAGTGTTCTCAGCTTTCATCCTAACCTTCATCGGGGCAGTACTCTCTGCCAAGAAAGTCAAGAACGGTATGGGTATAAATATCGCCATTGGTCTAGGGATGTGTATGGGGTATATCCTCTTCTCGACGGTGACCTCTACCTTCGCTGTCTCGGGAGGACTGCCTGCATGGCTGGCAGCTTGGCTGCCGAACTTTGTCTTTGTGCTTCTGGCTCTGACACTATGGCGCAAGGCTCCCCAGTAACATCATTCATTACTACAAGTCATTACTATGGCAAAAGATAAGAAAGCCAAAGGACTACGTCTCGTCTCCATCAAGAATCGCAGGGCGACATTTGACTACGAGCTTATAGATTTATATACTGCGGGGATCGTCCTCGTCGGCACAGAGATCAAGTCACTCCGTGCGGGCAAGGCAAGCCTCGTAGATGCCTATTGCTACATACATCGTGGAGAGCTCTGGCTTAAGAATGCCAATATCTCCGAGTACGAATATGGTTCATACAACAATCATGCTGCACGGCGCGAACGAAAGCTCCTCCTCAATCGTAAAGAGCTGCGTGAGTTAGCCGACTACGTTCGTACGCCTGGCGTGACGATCATACCGACCAAGATCTTCATCAACGAGCGTGGATTAGCCAAAGTCGTCGTGGCTCCTGCCCGAGGAAAGAAGCAGTATGACAAGCGCGCCTCTATCAAGGAGCGTGATGACCGCAGGGCAATGGATAGAGCTATGAAGCGTTAGCGCATGCAGGTGGGCATACACTTCGTTAAAGATTTGTATTATCTACCTATTCGTTCGTGGAAATAGTTGTATCTTTGTCGCACGTCTGCCGGAGCAGGCAGATAAGAGCATCAATAACGAAACTCAATCAAGTATAAGACAATGGTAAATTACAAGGAACTTGGTCTCGTCAATACGCGCGAGATGTTCGCCAAGGCTGTCAAGGGCGGTTACGCTATCCCAGCCTTTAACTTCAACAACCTCGAGCAGCTACAGGCCATCATTGGTGCTGCCGTAGAAACTAACTCCCCCGTAATCCTCCAGGTATCTAGTGGCGCACGTAAGTATGCCAACCAGACCCTTCTTCGCTTCATGGCGCAGGGTGCTGTAGAGTATGCTAAGGAGCTTGGCTGCCCTAATCCTCAGATTGCGCTCCACCTCGACCACGGTGATAGCCTGGAGCTGTGTAAGAACTGTATCGAGATGGGCTTCTCTTCTGTCATGATCGACGGTTCACACCTCCCATATGATGAGAACGTAGCCCTCACGCGCTCAGTTGTGGAGTACGCACACCAGCACGACGTGACAGTAGAAGGGGAGCTTGGTGTACTCGCTGGTGTAGAAGATGATGTAGTGGCAGAGCACCACACCTACACGCAGCCTGAGGAAGTGGTAGACTTCGTGACGAAGACTGGCGTAGACTCACTCGCTATCTCTATCGGCACGAGCCATGGTGCAAATAAGTTCACACCCGAGCAGTGTGAGCGTGATACCAATGGCATCCTCGTTCCTCCCCCCCTGCGCTTCGACATCCTAGAAGCTATCGAGAAGCAGATCCCCGGCTTCCCCATCGTCCTTCACGGTTCGTCATCTGTGCCCCAGGAGGAGGTCGCTAAGATCAATCAGTATGGTGGTAAGCTCAAGGATGCTGTAGGTATCCCCGAAGAGCAGCTCCGTCGTGCAGCGGCTAGCGCAGTATGTAAGATCAACATTGACTCTGACGGTCGCCTGGCGATGACGGCTGCAGTACGCGAGATCTTCGCTACGAACCCTGCAGAATTCGACCCACGTAAGTACCTTGGTCCAGCTCGTGACTCGCTCAAGAAGCTCTACAAGCACAAGATCGAGAGCGTACTTGGCTCAAACAACCGCATCTAATCCCTAGATCCGGATAGATAAAGCCAATCAAAGACAGATCCCCTAATCTCATGCAGATTAGGGGATCTGTCTTTGTTATTTGTAATATAAACAATTGTCTTTGCCTCTACGAATTCCTGCAATAGAACAATCTGATTGGTGTATGGAAGACCTTGAGGGGAGTCTCGGTGTGCTAAGGAATTGCTAACTTTGGGCTTTCTGAGATGTATATTACTTCATAGAGAGCTATGTGCACGAATAAGAACGCATTTGCTAGAGGAATCTTGATCGCTCTGCTCGCTGCCCTCACTCCATTGATGGGTCAAGCACAAGGTGTTCATACGCCCAAACTCCAGGTTACAAGCCCCCAATCACCCATCACAGGACGCATCATCAGCTCGGATGGTTCTCCGATAAAGCTTGCGACAGTGACGGCTCTTGATGCCGAGGGGAATGTCCTTGATGGAGCTGTGACCGACAGCGCAGGGCGTTATACTTTGAGCAAAACAGGGCATGCAAATCGACTTCACATGTCTATTCTGGGCTATGAAGCAAGAACGCTTCCGCTCCATATGGTGCAGTCAGAGATCATCCTTATCCCATCTGACAGTCATTTAGATACCATTGTCATCGAAGGTAAGGCACGTCCCATTCGACTCGCGGGTCATTCACTAATAGCGGGCATTACTGGGACTCCATTAGCTGATTTGCCTTCGGCGACAGATCTCCTTGCTCGGCTCCCATTTGTCTCGGTAGAGCGTGATGGCATACGCATTCAAGGGCGAGGCACACCACTATTATATATTGGTCATCGCAGAGCAGAGCTGGACGAAGTCCGCATCTTGGATCCGAAAAGCATACGAGAGGTCGAGGTCATCTTGATTCCAGGAGTGGAGTATCCTGCTGATGCTCCTGCGATTATTCGCATTACACTTCGAGAGCAAGATGGTTCCTCATCGCTCGGCGGTCGCCTGACATCTTCCCTAATGCAACAAATGCATCTAGGGCATCGACAGCTTGGTTCGCTGAGCTATCATGGATCAAAGCTCTCCGTTGATGTTGCACTTTCCTACGGCAAGACATTCTATGATGAGGACGCACATCTAGAGACGACCCTACTTGACACGAATCCATTCTTCACGCAAATAGATTTCTCTGAGGCTGGCACCAGCACAAGATCTTCTTTGCGAGGATCCATGGTGTATCAGTTCTCATCCAATCGTGAGCTTGGGGCAAAGATCTTTGCTCACAATACCTATCGCGCTCGACACACGACTACCGAGCACAATGCTGAGATCTATATTGCGCAGACGCTTTCGGAGCGTTACACAGGCACAATGATCCAATCCACACCGCACGCCGAGCTTTACCTGATGGGGGACCTCTATTATTATGGTCTCATCCGTCGCGGATGGACGATGCTTGCCGAAGCCTCTCTCACCAGCACGCCCGATGACTGGAGTACGCAGGAGCGCACGATGCATCATACTTATCCGAACACAAGCACCCGAACAGTCCATACCGAGACGCATGCGAATCGGCACATATATTCGGCGAAGATCACCAATACGATTGACCTGCTCGGGGGCAAGATGCTCCTCGGGGGCGAATACAATCACAGCTACATCGACCAGCAATTTGACGTCCGCTCGGGTACAAACCTTGTCCCCAATGCCTACGACCGCACCGAGCAGGACAACCTAGCCCTCTTTGCTTCGTGGGCTGGCACCATTACAGATCAGCTAAGGCTATCAGCAGGCGTACGCACTGAACAAGCACGCTTAGCCTATTCGGAGGGCAAGCCACTCAACAAGCTCTATGATCCGAGCCAGTGGCATCTCTTCCCCACGCTCTCTGTGACCTATGCTTCGCGAGGGCTGCAATTAACACTCGACTATAATAGTCGCATTACGCGCCCTAGTTATCGCGATCTCAGTGGCAGCTACCTCTATATCAATGACCACACACTAAGCCGAGGCAACCCCGAACTTAAGCCTCTTCTTACCTCATCTCTATCCTTGCTGGCGAGCTATAACGATTGGACCCTGGAGGTCAAAGGCACACGTCTAAGAAATCAATTCATCCATCAGGTCTACCGCTACCCCAATGCACCGAATGTCTCCATTTACATGCCCACGAATCACACCTATAATAGTCTCTCGGCTGATGCCATTTGGTCGCACCAGTATGGTGTATGGAAACCTCTGGTGACAGTCTCTTGCGCACGCGAACTATTTGCATTCGACGGGTTCTCTTACGACAGACCAAGCTGGAGCCTGTCCACATCCCACGAACTTTCACTCCCTGCCGAATGGTCCATCTGGACGAAACTGGATCTCTCAACCACGGGACACAGCCGAGGGACACTCAGCTATGGATGCTGGAGCATGGACTTAGGCGCTACGAAAAAGCTTGGTAAGCGGTGGACGCTCTCGCTCGAATGCTCCGACCTACTCACCACTGGACAAACCGAATGGCGCATCACCAACCGATATACCGATAGTTACAAGCTCGCCAATAGCAATTATCCTAGCATCACATTATCGGCGACCTACCGTTTCGATATTGCCACGGCGACCTACCGAGGAGGCAATGCAGGGTCTGCCGAGCGTAGCCGAATTTAGCCTAATGCCCTACTGTGATCAAGATATGATTGCATACCTTGCAGAATATGATTGCAGTTTCCACAAAATATGATTGCAGTTTCCACAGAATATGATTGCAGTTTCTACAGGGTGTGATTACAGATTGTATTGGTCATGACTGCACCCCCAGCCGAATCATATTGCAATGCCCCCGACAGAGACGTGACACTTCTCCAGCATAAGCTTCTCAGTGACGAAAGATGGAGCGCGTCGTATGCCAAGACTCAAGCCAAAAGAGAGCAATGAGGGCAAACGATATAGGTTTGCTTAGTCGGGGTTTTTGGCGTATTTTTGGGCTAATTTTGTATGGTTATAGAACTAGACTAAGACAGTTATTGTGAGTATTATAGACGAACTAAAGACACGTTGGTCGTGGCGAAACTTCGGCATCGGCGCTGGGATCCTATTGGCATTTGTGGCGCTATCGCTAGCATACTTTGCCCCCGCAGTGGTGGAAGGCAAGGATATATTCCAACCCGACGTGGCTGGCGCAAGCGGTACAGCGCAGGATGTGCGCGACTATTACGAAGAGACGGGCGAGACCTCGTACTGGACGAATAGCCTATTCGGCGGTATGCCGATGTATCAGATCGCGCCAAGTTACCCATCATTGGGCATCCTCAAGGGTGTGCAGGACGTGCTCACCTTGCAGGCACCGATGAACCTGCTGCCTAGTTACAGCTGGCTTTTATTCGCCATGCTGGTGGGCTTCTATATCTTCATGCGAAGCCTTGAGGTACGACGACTGATGGCTATATTCGGTGCTGTGATGTGGGCGTTCTCTAGTTATTTCATCATTCTGATCGTCGCAGGGCACATCTGGAAGCTCACTGTGCTGGCATTCATCCCCCCGACCATCGCAGGCATTATATATACGTATCGAGGGAAATATCTCCTCGGAGGCGTAACGACGGCATTCTTTGCCGCGCTCCAGCTGATGAGCAATCATATACAGATGAGCTATTACTTCGCTTTCGTTATTGCATCGCTCGTCATCGCTTACATCATCGAGGGCATACGTGCCAAGGCTTGGAGACACCTTGCGCTCGCCACAGGGACGACAGCATTAGCCGCCATCCTCTCTATAGGGATGAATCTGTCCAACATCTATCATACCTACGAGTACACGCAGGAGACCATGCGTGGCGGATCGGCTATGTCAGAGGGCCACGAAGCAGGCAAAGCCTCTGGGCTAGATAAAGAGTACATCACGGCGTGGAGCTATGGTCGTGCCGAGACACTGACGCTACTTATCCCCGATGTCTACGGCGGTGCGACGGGCTACCTCGGTGCCGACACGCAGGCGATGGAGACCATTCCTAGCGAGATGCGTGGCATGCTCTCACAGATGAATCGCTACTGGGGCGACCAACCCTATACAGCTGGCCCAGTGTATGTGGGTGCTTTCGTGATGATGCTCTTCGTCCTGGGGATTTTCATCGTGCGCACTCCTATTAAGTGGGCTCTAGTCTCGATGACTATTCTATCCATCGGGCTAAGCTGGGGGCACCATATGATGTGGCTGTCTGATCTATTCATCGATTACTTCCCGCTGTATAATAAGTTCCGCACGGTATCGTCCATCCTCGTCATCGCAGAGTTCACGATCCCGACACTGGCGATACTTGCTCTGGTCGAGTTCATGCACGCTCCCCGAGAAGTGATCCAGCACCGCCTGGCCCTAGGTGTTAGTCTGGGGCTGACGCTAGGGCTTTCGCTTCTCATTGCTATCATGCCACAGAGCTTCTTCTCATTGCTTAGCACGCAGGAGCAGGATAGCTTCCGCCAGTATCTCGGCGACCCACAGGCTCAGATGGTCATTGCTGCGCTCAAGGGCGCACGTGCCTCTATCGTCTCTGCCGACGCTTGGCGTTCGGTGCTGGTGATCGTGCTGTCGCTCGGCGTGTGTGCGTTCTTCACCTATGGGACGCTCAGACGCTCGTACGCCATAGGGCTACTGATCGTCATCACGCTCGTAGACTTGTGGCAGGTGGATAAGCGTTATCTAGGCGAGAGAGACTTCATCGATGCCTCGGTGATCGCCCAGCGCGCTACGCCAGTATCCCCTGTGGATAAGCAAATCAGCCAGGACAAGGATCCACACTATCGCGTGCTGAATGCCTCGGTATCTACCTTCAACGATGCGACGACCAGTTATATGCACCGCTCTGTCGGAGGTTATCACGCTGCTAAACTAACACGTTATCAAGATCTCATCGAGCATCAGATCAGCAAAGGCAATCGAAGCGTGCTGAACATGCTGGACACCCGCTACGTCATCACGACCACGCCTCACGGCGAACTGGTATCACAGCGCAACGACGAAGCAATGGGCGCAGCATGGTTCGTGGACTACTCACACATTCATCGAGCTTCGACTCCTCAGCAGGAGATGGAGGCGCTCGGGGCGCTTGATCTCCGTTCGGAGGCTGTCGTAGGTGAAGACTTTAGCCTACAAGGCAAGGCTGTAGCCGTGGCAGACTCTGCCGTGATGCCACGCATTACCCTAGATGAATATACGCCTAACCGTGTCAAGTACTCCGTCACAACCGACCGCCCTGGCCTGGTCGTGATGTCAGAGGTCTACTACCCACACGGCTGGACGATGACCATCAATGGCGCTCCTGCCGACATCCTCCGAGCCAACTACGTGCTACGTGCTGCCGAGGTATCGCCTGGCAATAGTACCATCGAGCTTAGCTTTGACCCTGCGAGCATCCATACGACGGAGGCTATTGCCTGGACAGCTCAGCTTATCCTCCTCCTAGGACTCCTCACCCTGGGCTACACTACACTACGTAGAAACCCAAAGAATGTAAACAACAGATTACTATAACTACTATTCAATGAACAAGAGACTTATCCGTTCGCTCCTGCTCGCCAGTGCAGCGACCCTCGTGTTAAGTGGCTGTAGCGGCAAGCTCCGCCAGCTTACCCCGCAGCAAGTGAATGTCGAGCCTACTCCACTAGCTGTAGTCGGTGACCAAGTCCCAGCACGTGTGCGCATCGCTTTCCCAGCCAAGAGCTTCCCCAGTAAGGCGACGCTTCGCATTACGCCCGTACTACGTTACCCAGGTGGCGAGAAGTGGGGACAGAGCTTTGCTTACCAGGGCGACAAGGCGCTGGGCAATGAGACCGTTATCCCTTACAAGCAGGGCGGTAATGTTACCCTAAACTTCAGCGTGCCCTACGTTCCTCAGATGCTGCGTAGCGAGCTCTTCCTCGTCCTCGATGGCAAGGTCGGCACCAAGGTCATCAAGCTTCGCG
This sequence comes from Porphyromonas sp., assembly GCA_041854825.1. GTDB lineage: Bacteria > Bacteroidota > Bacteroidia > Bacteroidales > Porphyromonadaceae > Porphyromonas. The sequence goes on from JBHACZ010000096.1 coordinate 29,298, forward strand.
ATGTCAAGGTAGCTGATGGAGTGATCGCCACAGAGGCTCTTGCTACGGTAGATGGTATCTTCCCAGCCGTAGCCCCTCACGGCTTCGAACGCGTGATCAAGGAGGCTTATGATGCCGATATTATGTTCCAGATCCAGCAGTCAGGTGTCCGCTCAAGCGAGCTCAATAAGGAAGATGTCCAGGAATGGCGCTACATCGTGCAGAACGCGAACGAAACTCCCAATCAGACTGTAGGTGTCGAGGTGCAGGCATATGCCTCGCCCGATGGCGCACAGTCCCTCAACGAACGCCTGAGTGCCTCTCGTGAGAATAATACCACAAGTAGCCTGCGTAGCAACTTCCGTCGCAATCAACTCTCGGGTGTCAATATCGATGCCAACTACACAGCCGAGGACTGGGAGGGATTCCGCGAGCTTGTAGAGAGCAGTGATCTCCCTGACAAGGAGCTTGTCTTGCGTGTTCTCTCGATGTATCCCGATACTGAGAGCCGTGAGCGTGAGATCAAGAACATCTCTACGGTCTTCCGTCAGCTCGCTGACGAGATCCTACCTAAGCTACGCCGCTCACGCCTGATCGCCAATGTGGAGATCATCGGCAAGACGGACGAAGAGATCATGGAGTGGATAGAGAAGGCACCTGGCTTCCTCACCATAGAGGAACTCCTCTATGCAGCACACCTCGCACCTAGCGCAACGGAGAAGCAACGTATCCTTCAGATCGTCAATCAGAAGTACCCACGTGACTACCGTCCGCTGAACAATGTCGGTGCGCTCCTCTACGCCCAAGGCAAGATCGATCAGGCAGAGATCTGGTTCGAGCAAGCAGCTCAGCGTGACAGCAACCCTGTAACGAAGCTGAACCAGGGGCTCATCGCCCTAAGCAAGGGACAGAAGGATGTGGCGACGACGCTTATCGCCTCTGGTGTCAATACGCCTGAGCTTGGGCAAGCCCTCGGTTTCCTTTACCTCAAGGAAGGGGACTATACTAAGGCAGTGACGGCTTTCGGCGAGACTATTAGCGACAATGCGGCCGTGGCACAGCTACTCTCTGGCGACTACAGCAAGGCACTCAAGACGCTTGAAGCTATTGCGATTCCTACGGCGAAGACCTATCTCATTCGTGCTATCGTGGCGGCACGAACTAACGACCTGGGCGGAGTACTCTCGGCACTACGTCAGGTCAAGTCACTTGACCCCAGCCTGCTCTCACAGGTGACTGGCAATCTCGAGTTCGCTAAGTTCGCCCAGCTACCTGAGTTCGCCCAGCTGGTTTCCCTGTACTAGCAACAAATCTTAATTAGACCTAAGGGGCTGTGCTTCGTCTCACGACGACACAGCCCCTTACTTATTGCATCGTGCGAGGCACTCACTGCCCGAATCTAGAGCCTCGGGGCTTGTTTAGGTAACTTTGTGTAACTTTGGCGATAGCAACTAGAGATATACAGATGAGCCTATTCAAACTT
>JBHACZ010000097.1:0-5361 GCA_041854825.1 Porphyromonas sp.
CGGCGATGAATCCAGAATACCTCAGAAAGCTTCTCAGAATTTGATGCGGTTGCCCTGTAGAGGCATAGATTCTCTCCCGAATCTCGAATAAAATCGGTACATTTGTGTACAAATCGTATTTGGCTCTCGCCAGCATCTAGAGAATTAGTCATATGAATATAGGAGACCAGGTAGCAGATCTGCTAGGGATCGATCAGGATGGACGCGAGGTACGCCTCTCGGACTACCTAGGGCGTCGCATCCTCCTCTACTTCTATCCCAAGGACAATACGTCGGGCTGCACAGCTCAGGCATGTAGTCTGCGCGATGGTTATAGCGAGCTACGCGACGCTGGGCTAGAGATCATCGGCGTGAGCAAAGACAGCGCACGCTCGCACCAGCGGTTTATTGCAGCGCACAGCCTACCCTTCCGCCTCATTGCCGACACGGACACTCAGCTCAACGAGGCTATGGGCGTGTGGGTAGAGAAAAGCCTCTACGGACGCAAGTATATGGGTACCGAGCGCACGAGCTTCATCATCGGCATAGACGGACGTATCGAGCATATCATCCGCGGACGCGAGGTATCGACCAAGGAGCATCACGCTCAGATCCTCGCTCTACTGCGTGGGGAGCAATAGCTCCATCTATTATTAAGTATCAAATCTCAAACGACAATGTCAGAAGAAAAGAATAAAAAAGGTGCTCCCGACACCTCTATCGCAGACCAGAAGCGCAAGGCTCTAGAGTCTGCCATGGCAAATATCGAGAAGCTCCACGGCAAGGGCTCTATCATGAATATGGGTGCCCAGCCTGTCGAGGCTATCAGCGTTATCTCTTCAGGATCTCTCGGGCTAGATATTGCCCTCGGCGTAGGTGGTTATCCACGTGGACGTATTGTCGAGATCTATGGTCCAGAGTCTTCGGGTAAGACGACGCTAGCTATTCACGCCATCGCAGAGGTACAGAAGACGGGTGGTCTAGCTGCCATCATCGACGCAGAGCATGCCTTTGACCCTTCATATGCAGTCAAGCTGGGTGTGGATGTCAATCAGCTCCTCATCTCTCAGCCCGACAATGGCGAACAGGCACTCGACATCGCCGAGCAGCTCATCCGCTCTGGTGCTGTAGACCTCGTGATCGTGGACTCTGTGGCAGCCCTCACGCCCAAGAAGGAAATCGAAGGCGATATGGGAGACAGCAACGTAGGTCTCCAGGCACGCCTCATGTCGCAGGCACTGCGCAAGCTCACTGGGGCTGTAAGCAAGAGCAACACCACTTGCATCTTCATCAACCAGCTCCGTGAGAAGATCGGCGTTAGCTTCGGCAACCCTGAGACGACGACGGGGGGTAATGCCCTCAAGTTCTACGCCTCGGTACGTATCGACATCCGCAAGAGCACTGCGATCAAGGACGGTGAAGAGGTCTTCGGTAACCTCACCAAGGTCAAGGTGGTGAAGAACAAGGTAGCACCCCCCTTCCGCCGTGCAGAGTTCGACATCATGTATGGCGAAGGTATCTCCCGTGTAGGCGAGATCATTGACCTCGGAGTAGAGCACAATGTGATCAAGAAGAGCGGATCATGGTTCAGCTACGGAGAGACGAAGCTCGGTCAAGGGCGCGATGCCGTCAAGGCTCTGCTCAATGACAACCCCGAGCTGATGGATGAGCTCAGCGAGATCATCACTGCCAAGGTCAAGGAGTCACTCTCCAAGTAGCACCTCCCCAGCCTAGCGATTACTAAGATGAGCCACCAAGCATCGCACTCTGGGCGCGTCGTCGTCATCTCGGCACCGAGTGGTACGGGCAAGAGCACGATTATCTCCCGCGTCATGCAGGAGCATCCCGAGCTACGCCTGCATTTCTCTATTTCTGCTACAAGCCGTCCTCCACGAGGCGCAGAGCGCAATGGGGTCGAGTATTACTTCTTCTCTCCCGAGGAGTTTCGCCAGCATATCGAGGCGGGCGACTTCGTCGAATGGGAAGAAGTCTACGAAGGCAAGTACTATGGCACGCTCCGTAGCGAGGTAGACCGCAATCTAACGAATGGTGACAACGTCATCCTCGACATCGACTGCGTCGGCGGAGCGAATGTCAAGCGTCTCTATGGCGATACAGCCCTTAGCCTATTCATACTACCTCCGAGCCTAGACGAACTGCGTCGCCGTCTCGTCGCCAGAGCGACAGACAGCGCCGAACTAATCGAGGAACGTCTAGCCAAGGCAGAGCAAGAGCTCAGCTATGCTCCCGACTTTGATCTACGCATCACGAACGATGATCTCGATCACTGTGTAGCAGAAGTCTACGAAGCCCTTCGTGACTTCCTACTCCCGGGCTAAACCACCCAAGTAAGAGGGTCCCGCGATGCAATCCCCCTTTTGTTGCTCTAGAGACCTCTAGCGCGATAGAGAGAACGCCCTACATTCCTATGCGGATGTAGGGCGTTCATCAGTGTTGGATCAGCCTTAGGGCTTAGCCACGCTTGCGGAGCTCGTCGCGGATCTCCTTGAGGAGGGCGATATCTGCTGGGTCAGCGGCTGGAGCTTCTGGCTCAGCTGGTACTTCTTCCTTGCGACGGAAGCTGTTCATTGCCTTGATCACAGAGAAGATCACGAGAGCGATGATCAGGAAGTCCACAGTCACCTGGATGAAGTTACCATAGGTGAGAGCGATCTCATTAACTGCGGGCGTAACGACCTCGCCAGCTTCGTTGAGCTGCTCGGCTACTGCCTGCTGGAGGACGAACTTCTGATCGCTAAAGCCATTGCCCATCAGAAGGCCGATAGGAGGCATGATGATGTCATTCACGAGTGACGTCACGATCTTGCCGAAAGCACCACCGATGATGATACCGATAGCCATATCCATCACATTACCCTTGATGGCGAATTCCTTGAATTCTTGGATAAACTTGCTCATTGTTTGATATTGAACTTTTATTTCTTGTTTATTACCGTTACAAAGATACGCAAAAGTATCAATACACCAACATCGAAGTGCACAATATTATCTCCTAGGCTTCATAAGGCAAACCTCCCATTACTCGGAGATTACATCCACAGAGCCGTGACCGCTCTACAGTACATGCGAAATAGCTCATGCGTTAGCCTTCGATCAAGAAATCTCTAAGCTGAAAAACCTTGACCGACAGACAGAGCCTCCCGATCAGAGGAAAAGAAAATCCCCGACTTAGGGCATCTATGGTACAGACCAGGGTTTGATCTATATATACCAAAGCTTGGTATACGTATCCCAAAGCTTGGGATATGTATCCCAAGCTTTGGGACAGAGAAGCTCCACCCTTAGTCGGGGACTTGGTTTACAGAGGGCGTCCGCTGATATATAGAGCGCAATGAGAGATTGGTGTACAATAGCTATTGCCGTCTATAATAGAGTCGCCCCACTATCCTAGGACGGATAGCGGGGCGCAGGGCTTCGCTGTTGGTTGTTGTGGTTGTTGTGCGAAGGGGGGGGATTGTTGTTAGAGCGTGAAGTCTACGCCGACACCGAATACATTGTTCGTGCGACTATAGACATCCTTGCCTGCGACACCCGTAGCAGCAGAGACATAGGTCGCAGAGACCTTCGTGTAGTCGCTGTAGCTCGTTAGGAAGTACGCTACATTGACACGAATCTTGGGCGTGATGCGGTATGCACCGCCGAGACCGATAGAGTATGAATCGCATGAGAAGCTAAGATCCTGCTGGAAAGCATCCGAGAGACCATAGTTCGTCAGCTGTCCACCTGCGCTCACCGTGAGGCGTTCGTTGATGTCGTACTCTGCTCCGAGGAGATACTCGTGCGTACCGTGCTCGAGGGTCTTCTGCTTGTCGCCAGACATGCCAGCTTCCTTGTCGAAGTAGTGGTGATAGCCAGCCGACACGCGGAGGCTAGGCAGGATGCTGTACTGCGCACCGAGTGAGAGCAGAGCAGGAATATCGTTAGGGGTATTGACACCATGCTCGAATGCTGCCAGACCAGTCGTATTCTGCTTGGTCTTATTCTCCGTCTTGATGCTGGTCTTGAATTCGTAGCGCGCAGCCAGGTGCAGATCGCCCACACGATAGTTCACACCGATGATAGGCGTGAGTCCGAGACCACTCTGATCGACATTTAGCTCCTTGTCACCCGTAGCGCGTGCATAGGCTGCTAGCGTCTGAGAGACTACAGGAGCAGCAGTAGCGAGTGCCTGAGAGATGTTGCTGAGCGTAGCCGAGAGAGGCTTCATCGTGCCGTTGTGGCTTACCTGAATGTTGCGCAGGTAGCCTTCGTAATGGTTGTCCATATAGTTGGCACGCAAACCGAGGTAAGCCGAGAAATCGTCGCTAATGCGATAAGCCGCTCCGAGCGTAAAGCCGAAGATGTACTGACGACCCTCCATATAGGTGTCGAACTGGTACTGACCGAAACGCTGTCCTACAGCCTGTAGACTCGCATTCTGCGCGAGACCCGCCACGAGTGCAGCTACTGGAGCTTCGAATGAGGGGAGACCTGAGTTGAAGCTAGCCTTACCGCCACCACCAGAGATAGCGAAGTGCGCACCGAACGTCCAGCGGTCACGCTTGTAGGCTGCCGAGATGCTAGGGATGAAGGGAGCAGAAGCCTTACCTTCGAAGGTACGCATGCCATTCACCGTCTGTCCATCAGCATTGAGAGCGAAGGGAGCAAAGGTCGCATTGATCGTGCGCGTCTGGAAGGCGCTCTGTCCATTCACAGAGAAATGTAGCCCCGAGGGGAGGAACGCCATACCTGCAGGGTTGCTGTAGATTGCATCGATCTCTGTCGAAGCATTGCGCGCTGGATTGCGCAGGAAAGCGACACTCTGATTGGTGTTCGTGAGGTAACCACCAGCCGTGGCAGTACCCAAGCCTACCACGAGGGCAAAGGCTGTAATAATACGCTTCATCTAATGTCTTGTTTAATCGTTTGACACTACAAAGATAATCATTCCTTCCTAAATATGCACAATTTACACATGTGTGTGCATTCCATCTTACCCTACTAACTCTATAGCCATCACCCCGATAGCCCTCCCCAATTTCGTCCCTGACAGGAGCATGAGAAGTGACAAAAGTCTGTGCGCCCCACCGAATGGATTCGATGGAGCGCACAGACTTTAGGTTAGAGGGAGAGGCAGAATGCCCTCGGCAATGATTATCCGCGGATGCGATCGTCGAAGGCGGTAAGGGCAGCCTTGGCACCCTCGCCCATAGCGATCACGATCTGCTTGTAAGGCACCGTAGAGCAGTCACCTGCAGCATAGATGCCAGGGACAGACGTACGGCAACGCTCGTCGATGACGATCTCACCCATACGATTGCGCTCTACGAGTCCGTCGAACGCCTGCGTATTGGCAGCAAGACCGATCTGCACGAAGACACC
>JBHACZ010000098.1:0-18022 GCA_041854825.1 Porphyromonas sp.
AAACATATGTTGCAAGGGCGATGAATAGGATGTCACACAATCTATATTTACAGCGGCCTAATACGCGTGGATCTGGGATAGTCTCGAAGTATTTCATGCTTACAAAGATAGCGCTTGTATTTTGATGCGGTTGCCCTGCGCGGCAATTATCAAGAGCCAAGCGCCTTCCCTCTGGGCAGCACTCAGCATCCAGATAGCTCCGCCGACGATCAGCACAGTAGCCACGACGGTGAGGATCTTCACCATCTTCGAGTAATGAAATTTGATCTTGTTCTCCATCATCCAGCTAGAGTTGGTTGTTCGTTTATCTATTCCAGGCGACCATCTGCTAGTCCCTTCCCTCAAAGATAGCCATTTCCTCCTACAAATACCCAGTGCTTCCTTGCTTAATCTCCTAAATAATTGCCGACAGAGGTCGGTGGATAAGGCGTGGATAACGGGGGAAGTTGTGGACAGCTATACACACTAGGGGCGAGACGGTAGGAGGCTATCGGCAGAGTCGTAGATAACCCACAGATCTATATTCCGAGTAATGGACACGGAGCATTGTCTACAGCGCCCGAGGAGGACTATCAGTGTATATCTAGCGAAGGATATTAGGCGAAGGCTTATAGACTAGGATATTAGCCCTGTGGATGGATTGGGGTATAAACTGTGGATGAGCTATAGACAACTCTAGGGGCTTAGCCTCTCTATCTAGCCGTCCACAATATCCACACCTATTACTACTATAGTCTTTCTTTTTTTATTTAATCAAACAAAGATCTTATAGAGGAATAGATGTGGGTAAAGTCGAGTGGGGGAATGATGCCTCGTCTTCGAGCGAGGCGTGGTCGGTTAGCGTTTCTCGGGAAGTACTTCGATCCAGTAACCATCAGGATCTGTGATGAAGTATAGCCCCATGGAATGGTTTTCGTAGGCGATGCAACCGAGTGAACGGTGATACTCGCGCGTCTGGTCGTAGTCGCCTGGTACACGTACGCAGAGGTGAAATTCGCTTTCGCCGAGGTTGTATGCCTCTGTACGGTCGCGCATCCATGTGAGCTCGAGGGTAAAGTGTCCTGCACTGTCGCCTAGGTAGACGAGGATGAACGAACCATCCGAAGCTTCCTTACGGCGAACCTCGGTAAGTCCTAGCGCCTCGCGGTACCAAGCCATGCTACGCTCGAGGTCGAGGACATTGAAATTGAAGTGGTCAAATCTAGCTTTGATTTCCATACTGATGTCGGATTTTCTATTTGTCGTGAATACTCGTTCTTATAACGTGCTAGGGGAGAGGAAGGTTGCGAAGGAAAAATTTACCCTCTAGGGAGATAAAATTCAAATTCTCTACAGAATCACCCTCTACCTTTGCACCGTAAATAAGACAAATACTAACAACGAAACTATCAAGACAATGAACAAAAAGATCCTATCCCTACTCCTCGGCGTCCTAGCCCTAGTAGGATTCGTGACTATCCCTGCCATGGCAGGCAATGACCGTCCGATACCTTATGAGAAGTTGCCCGCTGGGGCGAAGACCTTCATCAGTCAGCATTTTGCTGGGCAGAAGGTCTCAGTGGTCAAGTCTGATAAGGAAATATTTGATACGAGCTATGAGGTAATCTTCGCCAATGGTGCGAAGATAGAGTTTGACCGCAAGGGGAACTGGAGAGAGGTAGACTGCAAGTACCAGGCTGTGCCAGCCTCCATCATACCTAAGGCGATCGCTGATCACGTCCGTACGAACCATCCTGGGCTCACCATCCAGCAGATAGAGAAGCGCAAGCGCGGAGGCTACCAGGTAGACCTATCGGGTGACATCGAGCTGCGCTACGACTCTAGTCTGCGCTTCGTAGGCTACGACTACTAACATCCATGTGGCAAGCCCATACACGACGACAATCTCCAACACGGCTAAATAGAATTAAGATGAAGAAGTTATTGATACTGACCCTAGGACTGGGTCTACTGGCGAGCTGTGACAGCTCCGATAATCCGATCGACACGACGATCATATCTACGAATGCTACCCTTCCCGCTCAAGCCCAGGAAGTGATCACCAGACTCGATGGCTATACGCTGGAGCGTGTGAATCAATTTGCTACAGCCTCTAGCATTGGTTCCCTCTATGAGGGGAAGCTGGTGGCTAAGGCTCGCTCTACAGAGGCGACGAGGCTAGACATAGAGTTCGATGGCAGTGGTCTCTGGACGGACATAGAGGCTGAGAATGGCTACATCCCGCGGGCTACGATCGCTAGCCTTAAGGATTTCCCTGCCGTCATCGTTACCTACATTGTAGACAACAGTCTCCTGGTCGAGGAGATCGAGCGCAAGTCTTATGGCTTCAAGGTAGAGACCACGACGGATGTCGAGTACCTATTCGACAAGGCGGGGCTCTTGCTCTCGCAGTCTAGTGTAGGCAGTGGGGGAGATGCCTCCACCTCGACCCCTAATGTGGGTGGAGACGTTGCCTCTGTCGCCTCTGCATTCGCCAGTAAGCATTTCTCGGGCTACAGCATCGTCTATAGCAAGGCCGACCGCGATGATGGCGTGACTTACTACAAGTATTACCTCCAGCGTGGATACCGCGATAGCTACAAGCTCACGTACGATACTGCGGGCAAGCTCGTAGAGATAGAGGGAGATGATAACCTCGGGTTATTCATTCCCCAGTCTGCCCTTGTAGACTTCCTTCCTGCTAGTGCTGTCACATATATCGGTGCCAATATTAGCAAGGTCGCCGAAGCGCAGTGGGAGAATGGTTTCTACGTCGTAGAGATACCTACGGGTGAATATGTCTTCACGGCTGACGGGACATTCGTAAGCTTCGACCGCGACTAAATCGTACGCGGGGCAGATCTAGCCCTTGCAGAGAAGTATGACTCCCCCTAGACGGCATCTTGTTCGTCTAGGGGGAGAGTTTTTTCCATTAGGGTAATGTATGACCTTCTTTTACGGACAAGGTATTTTTCGTTTTGGATAGTTTTGAATAAAATATTAAACTTGTTGGCTATTACTGTGGCAAATTATCTATTACGACATAAGACAGTGTAAATATGAATTTCAAGAAAGTATTCTTCGCACTAGCAGGCACAGCCTTGCTACTGCCTATAGTCGCTTGCTCGAGCGACGATGATCCCGTGACAGGTGGCACGGGTACTACTACTACCTCGGTGACCATCACCAGTCCTAGCACGACGACGACCAGCCCACGCGGCCTCACCCTTACGGGGTCTGACAGTGGTGAGACGCTCGTAGAGTCCAATTTCCCTGATATGGTGATGGTGATATTCTCGAATGGGTCAGCCTCGGTCATCAATGGCATTAGTGGCGTTACAGCCAGTGTCGATGGGGCGAACGTTACCCTTAGCTCTACGGCTAGCGGAGTAAACTACTCCGTATCGGGTACGACGAGCAATGGCTCGCTGACGATCACGAGTACCTCGGACTTCATGCTCACGCTCAGCGGGGCGAATATCACGAGTACGAGTGGTGCGCCGATCAAGATTAATTCAGCAGTGAAGACATTCGTTCAGCTCCCTAGTGGCTTCGCTAGCACGCTGGCAGATGCCTCGGGTAGTAGTGCTGGGGCTACGCTGGAGAGTGCAGGCAGTCTATTCTTCTCTGGCTCTGGTAGTCTAGCGGTAGCGGGTCGCAAGGGCGATGCTATCAAGGCGGCAGGCAACGTACGCTTGACAGATGCTACGCTGGAGGTGACCTCTGCAGTCAATGATGGTATCGAGGCTGGTACGCGCTTCGTCATGGATAGTGGTAAGCTCTTGATCACGTCTTCGCCTACGGTAAGCTATTCGAAGGGCGTGTCTGTCCTCAAGGGTTATCTCATCGTCAATGCGGGTGAGGTGACGATCAATACCTCTGCCTCGGCAGGCCTTGCCAATCAGTATGTGTCGAGCACGCAGGCGAATAGTGATGCCTACAGCACGATCATCAACGGCGGGACGATCAGTATTACCTCCAGCAGTACCAGCGCAGAGGTCGAGGGCATTGAGTCCAATCACGGCTCTGTGACCATCAATGGCGGTACATTGACACTCAACGTGACCGACGATGCGATGAATGCCGAGTCGTCTGTCAATATCAATGGTGGAGATATCTATGCCTACGTCACGGGCAACGATGCCATCGATTCTAACGGGACGATGTACATCACGGGCGGTAAGACCGTCGCGATCAGTACGGCGCGCGCTCCCGAGACGAGTATGGACAGCGATCAGAATACGTTCAGCATCTCTGGCGGTATCCTGGTGGCGCTGACACCTGGTGCTGAGCCTTCGTCTCCATCGGCATCTACGCAGGCAGTAGCTCTGCTAGGTAGTGGCAGTGCCAATACGCTCATTCACATACAGGACACGAGCAGCAAGGAGGTTATCACCTTCCTCGCTCCTGTGGCGCATGCCAATATCCTTGTCTCTACGCCAAACTTAGCCAAGAGTACGACCTACAACCTCTACACGGGCGGTAGCGTCGCAAGCGGTACTAACTTCAACGGTCTATACACCTCGGGTACCTACAGCGGAGGAACGCTCTCACGTAGCTTCTCTACCTCTAGCTCTGCCTATACGAATGTACGTACCAGCACGAGCCACTAGCATGAGCTAGGTATCGTCCTCGACGATTGCATATATTGATCGGTAGCAAACTCCATGGGGCTTGCTACCGATCTTGCTTTTCTCTAGAGGTATTTCGTCTCTGTCTCTCTATTGGGTAGAATTACCTTGATGGGATGAATAGAAGTGGGGATGTATGCCCAATACTTTGGGGTCATCTCGGGCAATACTTCTTCGGTTCACGTCGTGGTCTGTACAGTTCACGTCGTGGTCTGTATAATTCACGTCGTGAACTGTACAGACCACGACGTGAACTGAAGTTTTGTTCGGGTAGGAGGTAGATTTGATAGTTCTTGTGATGGGTATTAGCTCGGTCGGTGGAGGGAGAGATGTGTATCCTTGGCAGAGACTTTCGTAGATACAACTACGAAATGAGTGCAACTTTGACGAAAGGAACTTTGTTTCATCTACATATATCAATTCAATGTAGGAGAGATGGATAAAATCCCATCGCTATTCGTGGGGCATGGTAGTCCTATGAATGCCATTCAGCCCGATAATACGATTAATCAGGGCTTTGCTACGGTAGTGAAGCGTTTTCCTCGCCCACGTCTTATTCTCTGTATATCTGCTCACTGGTATAGCAATAGACTGGAGATAGGTAGTGGTGCAGAGCCAGAGATGATGTATGACTTTAGCGGTTTCCCTGCAGAGCTGTCGGAGGTGGTCTATCCTGCCAAGGGTGATCCAGCCTTTGCAGAGCGTCTGTCACAGATCTTGTTACCAGATGTAGCGGTACTCAATCCCTCTCGAGGTTTTGATCACGGAGCTTGGGCAGTGCTGAGGTATCTCTATCCTGAGGCGGACATTCCTGTGGTGCAGATGAGTATCGATCGCACTAAACCTATTGAGTGGCACTATGATCTGGCATTACGTTTGCGTTCGCTCAGAGAGGAGGGCGTGCTTACCCTAGGTAGTGGGGATATAGTGCACAATCTCGGAGCCATCAGCTGGGAGCATGTAGATACGCTTGGGGCAGGATATGACTGGGCGTTTAGCTTTAGAGATAGTATCAATAGGGCGATCATGCAGGACGATGTCGCAACGCTACTAGATCCTATGAAGCTCGGAGAGCCTGCGCATCTGTCGATACCCACTCCAGACCATTACCTCCCTTTGCTGTATGTCATGGCTCAGCGAGAGCAGGAGGACGAATTGACTTTCTTCAATGACGTGCTGGTGGGTGGCTCCATAAGTATGACCTCCGTGCTGGTAGGGGCATAGACGAATAGGGTCTATCTTAGAAGCTGTGGGAATGGTGTTTAGCTGTATGCCGTTGTACGAGATATTCTTAGTACCTTTGTGTCTTAATAAAATTGCAAGGCTTAGTAGATGAATTTCATTGCTCGCTGGTATCATCGCATGGGCATCCTCATGGGGATCGTCCTAGTGGTCTCCGTGGTCACGCCCCTGGCGTGGGCGCAGAGATCTTTTACTGTGGTGCTGGATGCTGGACACGGAGGCAAAGACCCCGGAGCCGTCGGCAATGGCGCTCGTGAGAAAGATATTACCCTGGCGGTCGTCAAGCGACTGGGTAAGCTCATCAGTAGCGAACACTCGGGCGTGCGGGTGCTCTATACCCGCGATAAGGATGTATTCATCGGTCTACAGCAGCGTGCGGACTTTGCTAATAGAAACAAGGCATCGCTCTTCATCAGCGTCCATGTCAATAGTACCACGGGACGCAGTGCCAAGGGTACAGAGACCTACGTACTCGGTATGTCCAAGCAAAGCAGCAACCTAAGTGTGGCGATGCGTGAGAACCAAGCCATACTCCTCGAGGACGACTACAAGACGCGTTACCAGGGCTTCGATCCGCGCAATACGGAGAGCTACATCATGTTTGACCTCATGCAGGAGGCGTATCTAAGCCGAAGCATTGATATGGCGAACTATGTAGAGCGTCAGTACAAGCGTCTAGGGCTTAGTAGCCGTGGGGTAAGGCAGGATGGATTTTGGGTACTTAGTCAGAGTGCCATGCCGAGCATCCTTACGGAGATCGGGTTCATCTCCAATCCTAGCGATGCTGCCTACCTCTCTAGTGACAAAGGACAATCCGAGATAGCCAGTGCACTGGCTCGTGCCTTCACAGCCTTCTATCGTGGAGCTGAGGGAAATACTGGTCGTGCCTCTACGTCTGTGACAGATACAGCGCAGACAGCCGAGGAGGTGACAGCCGAGGCAGAGTCTGTGCCTGCCCCCTCTCGTCAAGCCTCTAGCTCTAGAGCAGGAAGCAATACGTCGAGTAACGCTAAGGCTGAGGTTGCCTCTACCCGTGGATCGGTGTACCGAGTGCAGTTCATGACATCTCCTGACCGCCATGATACGAAGGACAAGCAGTTTGCCCACATTGGCAAGCCTGTGACCCGTACGAAGGAAGGGAAGTACTACGTCTACACGGTCGGAGAGACCAAGTCGCTGGATCAAGCCCGCAAGACGAGGAAGGAGATAGCCCGTCACTACAAGGATTGCTTCATCGTGGAGTACTGCGCTGGGAAGCGAATAGGACGCGTGCGATAGCCCGACGGGTATTTAGATAGATGCGGTAGTCCAGATGTGTGCTCCGCATGAGATGATAAATAGATAATCAATTAGGATAATGAAGATAAGAAACGAGATTAAGATAGGCGTGATCACCATACTCGCAGGTGTAGCGGCATACCTAGGGATCAATTTCCTCAAGGGGATCAACCTCTTCAAGGCAGAGAATGAATACTACCTTCGCCTAGATAATCTAGGAGGTATCGGTACGGCTTCACCGATCTTGATCAAGGGATATAAGGTGGGCTCTGTGCGTGCCGTAGACTTCTCCTATGACGAGAAGGAAGGTTACAGTGCTCTGCTTACGCTCTCGCTTGACCCCAAGGTCAAGATCCCTCGTGGTAGCACTGCCAAGGTCAAGACCAACATGCTGAGCGGTGCAGAGCTGATCATCTCTTCGGACTCGATCGGTGAGGGCCTCTATACAGCGGGTGATACTCTGCCTTCGGTCTATGAGGGCAAGGACATCATCGCCATGGCGTCGGAGGATATTCTGCCCGAAGTCATGCGCCTACTGCCCGAGATCACCAAGACGATGACACGTCTCAATGAGATCGTGAGCCATCCTGGTATCGACTCTTCGCTGGTGAATCTCCACGCTAGCACCATAGAACTCCAGGCGATGATGCGCCGTGTCAATGCCTCTACACGTGAGCTCCCAGCTGTAATGAATAATGTCAGTCAGATGACGGCGAGCATGGCGACCGTCGGACGTAATGTGGAGAACATTCGTCTCGATAGCGTGGTGAATAACCTCAACCTTGCCACCGAGAACCTTCGCCTCATCAGCGAACAGCTTCGCTCGGGTGAAGGTACAGCTGGCAAGCTCCTCTATGACCCTGCGCTCTACCACCGTCTCGACAGTGTGGCTGCCAGTACAGAGGCACTCATGAAGGATTTGAAGGCAAACCCCAAGCGCTATGTTCGATTCTCTCTCTTCTAGCACTAGAGGGCGAGTACTCATCACAGGGGCATCGGGCTTCATCGGTAAGCATCTCGTGCGTACAGCCCAGGAGCTGGGGTACGAGGTCTCGGTAGCTGTGCGTCCAGGAGGAGGTAGACCAGACCCTGCTAGCTCTGTACGGGCTGTGGAGCTGGACTATCGTGATGTAGCAGGGATGGTGCGTAGCATCGAGGAAGAGATGTCTCGGCTAGGCGGTACGCCATGGCGGTACGTCATTCACAACGCTGGACTAACGAAGACGGCTGACCCGCAGGAGTTCTATGAAGCGAATGCAGAGAATACCCTTCGGCTCTGCCGTGCCTTACGTGATGCCAAGGCTACGCCCGAGCGCTTCGTGCTGATGAGCAGTCTTAGTACCTATGGCGAGCCAGTAGCAGAGGATGGTGTCATACGCTCGAGCGATGAGCAGAGACCCACTACCCACTACGGGCGGAGCAAGATGCTTGCCGAGCAGTACGTACGTGAGAGTGGGATACCCTACAGCATCCTACAGCCTACGGGTGTATATGGACCAGGCGATCGCGATTACCTCATGGCGATACAGAGCATGCAGCGCGGGATAAACTTCATGGCTGGGCTAACGCCCCAGTACCTTACCTTCGTCTATGGCGAAGACGTAGCCCGTGCCGCCTGGCATGTGGCAGAGCATCCCGAGGCAGTAGGGCAAACCTATATCGTCGCCGATGGGGATGTGCATACGGACACGTCGTTTGGCTTGCTCTGCAAGGAGCTACTAGGTCATCCGCGTGTACTCAACCTCCGTGCCCCTATGCCCTTGCTCTGGGTGATATGCCAGGCAGGAAGCCTCTGGGCGCGAATCACAGGACAGGTTACTCCACTCAATACAGACAAATATCGCATCATGCGTCAGCGCTCGTGGCGCTGTGACGCCTCACCACTGACAGCCCTGGGCTATCGTCCGCTCTACGATCTACGTCGTGGGTTGGAATGCACGATAGAGGACGGGCGTAGGCAGGGACTCCTTTCATAGGAATTGAGTATATTTGTGCTGATAGGTATTGGCAATAAGAATTAGGAATATAGGGAATATGCCCGAGAGACAGATAGCAGTCACCCTTCTAGCTCCCGTTATGGAGCTTCTGACCTCTGACGAGGAACGCGACCTCGTAGCCTCTACGATCGTTCGCCTAGATCTCTCCAAGGGGGAGAAGTTCATCACCGAGGGCGAGACACTCGACTGCATGCATTATCTATATAGTGGGCAGGTCAAGCTCTGTCGTGAGGGTATCGCTCGGGAGGAACAGGTCGTGCGCCTGGCGCTTGAGAAGCGATTCTTCGGGATGCGCCCTTACTTCGCAGGCTCTACAGCACGCACGAGTGCTATAGCTTGTGGGCCAGCTGTAGTGATCCGTATCCCTACGACGACGATCGACAGCCTACTCAAGACCAATGTCGCTATCGCCAAGTATTTTCTCTGCGCCCTCTCTGAAGAGATAGACATGCAGGAGGCGCGCAATCTTAGCCTCATGCAGAAGCATCTGCGCGGTCGTCTCGCTGAGACCTTGCTGATGCTTGCAGACAACTATGGTTACCAAGAGGATGGTGCTACGCTTGCCATCACCCTTAGTCGAAGTGATCTTGGTGCTCTGAGTAATATGACGACGAGCAACGCCAGCCGTACGCTCTCTATATTCTCCAGCGAACGTATCGTCGCGCTCGACGGGCGCAGGATACGCATCATTAATAGCCCAGCCCTCGAGCAGATAAGCAGGCAGGGCTAACGTGTCGTAGAGCCTAGTATCCTGGGCGAGAGCTACGGCACATTCACCGAAAATAAATAATAGAAACTGCATATGGGAAAATTGGACAATTTCATCGCACCGCTACGAAGGATTTCGATACCGAGACCCAACGCCACGGTGTTGCTCTTCGTGGCGGCGCTCATTGCCGTTATCCTAGCGAACTCTCCCCTGAGTGAGTGGTATCAGTCTGTACTCTCCTATCCGATGGAGGTCAAGGTACTGGGATGGGAGCTATTCACCCATCACGGGCATACGATGTCTCTGTATGAGTTCATCAATGACTTCCTGATGGCGATCTTCTTCCTCGTCGTAGGTCTAGAGATCAAGCAGGAGATGACCGTAGGTGAACTCAGCAGTGTCAAGAAGAGCCTGCTCCCCGTAATAGCTGCTGTCGGCGGTATGATGGTGCCTGTAGCTTTCTTCTTCGCTGTGCAGCATGAGAATCCTGGAGCGCTCGGAGCAGCTATTCCTATGGCTACGGATATTGCTTTCGCCTTAGCTCTGATCGCTGCCCTAGGTCCTCGCATCCCTAGCTCTCTGCGTATCTTCCTCATGGCACTGGCTGTGGTGGATGATATTGGGGGTATTATTATCATTGCCCTCTTCTATAGCTCGGGTATCGTCTGGACTCCGCTGATCATCGCAGCTGGTGTACTTATGCTTATTCTTATCGCTGGGCGCATGGGTGTGGAGCATCCTATCTTCTATGGTCTAATGTTTTTCGTCGTGTGGCAGCTCTTCCTCGTATCGGGTCTTCATGCTACGATCGCAGGAGTAGTCACAGCTCTGTGTGTGCCTATCTCTAGCCAGGTGCATATCCACCGCCTGCGACAGGAGCTACGCGCGATCTATGACCGTATGCCTCTCGACAATCATAAGGAAGGCAAGGGAGCACTCGTACTCTCACACGATCAGATGCATGCCACGGGAGACCTACGCAAGACGCTAAGCCGTGCCGTGAGTCCCGTGCAGACGCTCGAGCATATGTATGCTCCGCTGGTGAGCTACATCATCCTGCCACTTTTTGCCTTCGCCAATGCTGGGGTAAGCTTCGGAGACATCTCTGCCGATGGTATCCTAGGTGTCCCCACAGCGATCATGCTGGGTCTTTTCCCAGGTAAGATGATCGGTATCACGCTCTTCACTTGGGCAGCTGTGACCCTCGGTATCTGTGCATGGCCTACGGGTATGAACCTCAAGCGCCTCATGCCACTATCAGTCTTCGGAGGAGTAGGCTTCACCGTGTCGCTCTTTATTGCGAACCTTGCCTATGGTGCTGAATATCCTGACCTGCTCAACCAAGCTAAGCTTGGTATCTTCGCAGGTACGATTATCTCGGGTATCCTCGGTTATCTATGGCTCGGTAGTGTAGTAGGCAAGGGTAATCCCGAGCCTCCCACAGCCGAATAGCTTGCCTTACGTCCATCCTCGGACTATGAATAGCTAACCAATACTATGCAGAGGCAGGATACTCCCACGATGGTGAGCATCCTGCCTCTCCTACATTATACTATATGTCTACTGACTCTACTTCTCCCTCGACCAGCTCTGCGGATAATGTCCATGGCTGGCGTTCTCTAGCCAAACTACTCGGGTCTGTCACGGCAGTGCAGGCACTTGGCTTCGTCCTGCTTCCCTTGCTGGGACGTCTCTATACCAAAGAGGACTATGGTGTCCTCGGTACCATCATGGCGATGGTCGGCATCACGACCCTTCTAGCCAATGGACGATATGACCAGGCTGCGGTCGTCGCGCCCAATGGAGAGCGTCAGCGTCTCCTGCGCGTCCTAGGCACAGGGATCAATGTTACCCTCTCTGCCATCCTTACCATCCTCTGTCTCCTTGCGCCTGCGTGGCTCACGGGGACGAAGTATGTCCAGATCGCCCCTTATCTCTTCATCGTACCGCTGACGACCTTCGCCTCTGGTCTCTGCACGATGCTCTCGGCTGGGGCGAATGCTGCTGGTCGCTATGGCTCGCTAGGTCTCTCAGGTCTCCTGCAGGGCTATGTCAATAATGGGCTTAAGGTACTATGTGGCTGGATGTCTATGGGCGTGTGGGGCTTTGCTGTTGCTTTCAACTCCGGGCTTGCCGTTGCCTCTGCCACCCTGCTGGCACGTGACCGCTCCTCTCTGCTAAGGTCTGTGACTTGGTCACGTCTCAAGGCTGTAGCCTACTACTACCGTTCTTTCCCACTCTATACGATAGGGCAGGGGATCGTAGCGATGCTTATCTCTAGTATTCTGCCCATCATGCTCCCTGGGTACTATGAGGTAGAGCAGATAGGTCTCATCACGATGCTCTACATGATTACCCGCCGCCCTGTGCAGGTCTATAGCGATGCCACCAGCCGTGTCTATGCCCGTAGGATGGTAGAGGCGCACAGCGCAGGCCAGCGGTTTACTCGTCAGATGAATAGGCTCACGGCGCGGGTCATTGCCTTTGCTATTCTCGTGCTGATCGCCTTCCCATGGGTGGCAACACCTCTGGTCGAGCTAGTCCTTGGGGACCAATGGACAGAGCTGGGCATTATTATCGTCTGGATGATCCCCTTCCTCACGATGGAGGGCTTGAACTTTATTTTTGACTTCATTCCCGACGTGGTGCGTCGTCAACGCTCTTTCCTCGTCGTGCAGAGCATACGCCTCGTGTGTGAGATCGTCTTCGTGCTGATCGTGGCACCACGGTTAGAGTTCGGAGATTTCATCCGTGCTTACTTCTGCTTCGCGATGGTGGCGTATGCCTTGATCCTCGGCTGGTTCTTCCAGCTCTCGCGTGCCTATGACCGCACGCTCATCCTAGAGACAGACCACCAATAAAGCTAGAATATGTTAGGAGCTATCATCGGAGACATCGTAGGCTCTCGGTTTGAGTTTGCCAATACGAATAGGAAAGACTTTTCCCTCTTCGCCTCAGGGTGTGACTATACGGATGATACCATCTGCACTATCGCTGTGGCAGACGCCATACTTCGCGGAGCGGACTATGGTGAGACCCTCCATGCGTGGTGCCGTCAGCACCCTTGTCCCAAGGGATCGTACGGAGGTCGCTTCGCCATATGGGTACATTCGGATCATCCGCATCCCTATGGTAGCTTCGGCAATGGGTCAGCTATGCGGGTATCGCCCTGTGGCTGGTTGCCCTCTCGGCAGGAGGTCAAGGAAGCGGCGCGCCTCTCGGCTATCTGTACACACGACCATCCTGAGGGGATCAAAGGGGCAGTGTGTATCGCCGATCTCATGTACTGCCTGCGTACGGGCATGAGCAAGGAGGAGATCCGTGAGCTAGCAACTAAGGAGTATGGCTACCGGCTCGACTTCACCTGCGACGACCTGCGTAGGTCCAATTACTTTGACGAAACCTGTCAAGTCACCGTACCCCAAGCGATCGTAGCCTTTCTGGAGAGTACGGACTTCGAGGATGCTATTCGCAATGCTATCAGCATTGGCGGAGACAGTGATACCATTGGAGCTATCTGTGGTGCGCTCGCTGAGGCACACTATGATATTCCCGAGCCGATTGCCCGCCTTGCGCTTGGCTATTTGACAGCTGAGATGCGTGCGGTCATCTCTCAGTTCTACGTCCGCTATGGGGTGATGGGCTAGATAGAAGGGGCAATACTGGAGCTAAGACCTCATAACTCAGAGGCATTGCCTCTGAGTTATGAGGTCTTAGCTCTTTGCATTCTACTACACCAGCCTCTGTCTCTCCGTGGCACGGAGCTTTCTCCCCTAAGATCAAGGAACTTGTATTGTTTAGGTATAGAGAGAGTTATATGTTTCTGCTTATAGCTCGAAAAAATGATTGATGTTTTTAGGCAAAAACATCAATGTTTTTGCCTAAAAACATCGACCTTTTTGGAGGAAAACATCGATGTTTTTGGGAGAAAAGTTCTATGAATTTTATAATCCCTTCAATGAACCGACAAGCAAGTACCTATGTGAACGAATTTGGGTTACTTGATTTGTTTGTGAGGATGGATCATCATGTGAATAGAAATAGGCTCTCAGGAGAGGATTCTGATAATTTTTAGAGTGGATATGGATAGTTTATGAAGGTTTTCCTTTGAATTGTTGGCAGGTATATATACCTTTGCCCTCACAATAGTATACTAGATATTTTAATTAATGAATTACAGTAGGATGACTACGAACTTTAAGACGGTCGGTGGACTGCTTCGCCCCAGATGCCGAAGCTTATCACAAGCGCATGATCAATAACGGGAGCAATACTGCAGGCTACCGAGACAGACATTCGCGAGTAGCTCCCTATCACCAAACCAATTTCTCAACTCATCAGATGAAACGAATCCTAGCCACTCTAGCACTACTCGTTGGCTTCATCGCCACGAGTGAGGCTCAGCTACCTAAGGTTATGCTCAAGGATATCAACGGCAAGACGGTCAATACCGCTCAGCTTGCCGATGGCAAGAGTCCTATCATCGTTAGCTTCTTCGCCACATGGTGCAAGCCTTGCCTTCGTGAGCTGGCAGCTATCGCAGAGGTCTATGACGAATGGCAGGACGAGACAGGCGTTCGCCTCGTAGCGGTCTCTATCGACGAAGGAGCGAACAGCCTCAAGGTAAAGCCCCTCGTACGTAGCAAGGGCTGGTCTTACGAAGTCCTGCTAGACGTCAATAGCGACCTCAAGCGTGCGATGGACGTGAGTGTAGTCCCCTCGCTCTTCATCCTAGATCCTAGTGGCAAGATCGTCTACCGTCATACGGGCTATACCGATGGTAGTGAGATGAAGCTAATAGACGAGCTTCGCAAGATCCGACGCAAGTAACATTTGACCACCGACCGAGTGCAAGCCACTGGCATCCCTAATGAGTTAGGGATTTGTTCCCCGAGGCTTGTACTCGGTCTAGCTATTAGATTATATACTACGCGATGAAGCAGTACATTGTCGCCGCTATGCTACTCGGAGGGCTAAGCCTCTCGGCACAGGAGGATGGCGAGCGTAATCCTTGGAAGCTTATCCCCAGCCTAGGCATACAGAGTGATATGCACATCTCTAGCGAAGACAACCCAGCTAGTAGATGGAGTGGCAATACTTATATTACAGGTGCTCTGCGCAATGACTATTTGGAGGTCGGTGCGCGCTTTGAGGAGATGTCTCGTCCCTTCCCAGGGCATGAGATAGAGAAAGGGTGGGGCGTACCCCATCTATATATGCGTGCTCGCTACGAAGGGCACGAACTTACCCTCGGGGATATCTATGAGCAGTTCGGCAGTGGTCAGCTTCTGCGCCTCTACGAAGACCGTCCTCTAGGGATCGACAATGCCCTGCGTGGTGTACGCCTCTCTACTTCACCCATTACGGGCGTTCGCCTCAAGGCGCTCGCGGGTCAGCAACGTCTGCACTTCGACCGTGGCAATGCTGTCTTCGCATCCCATCGCGGTTATCTCTGGGGGAGCGATCTAGAGCTGAGCCTTACGGACTGGCTACGTATGGGGCAGTTCGCTGATGCGCTTACGGTCGGCGGTAGCTTCGTCTCGCGTCATGAGAAGGCGAGCGACATCGTCACGCCTCGTGATGGACAATACTATCGCCTAGCACAGCCCGAGCATGTCGGTGCTTGGTCTGGTCGCCTTCAGTGGCAGCGTGGAGGTCTCGACGTGTATGCCGAGTATGGCTACAAGTACGACGACCCTAGCGCGGTCAATGGTTATACCTATGGACACGGCTCGGTAGCCATGGCGACGGTGTCCTATACCGAGGGTAAGTTCACCGCTTTACTTGGCGCACGTCGTAGCGAAAACTTCGACTTCCGCTCTGCCCGCGGTGAGCAAGCTCTCGACCTGCGTGTCAATCACCTCATCCCCTTCACCCATCAGCAGACCTACGCCCTAGCTGCTCTATATCCCTATGCTACGCAAGCGATGGGTGAATGGGCGCTGCAGGGGGAGATGCGCTACACGCTCGCTCGTGGCTCTGCTCTCGGAGGACGCTACGGCACACAGCTTCGCCTGGGTGCCTCGTATATTAGAGGTCTTCATGCTTTCGGTGATGGTAGCGATACAGGCATTGGCACCGATGGCGTTCGCACGAGCTTCTGGGGTATGGGGCAGAAGTATTTCCATGACTATAGCCTAGAGATCAGCCGTAAGTTCTCGTCTAGCTACAGTGCTTCGCTGACTTATATCAATCAGTATTACGATCAGCTGGTCATCGAGGGACATGCGGACAATGGCAATGTCGTGCATGCCAATATCTTCATCTACGAAGGTAAGCACCGCCTCAACCGCAAGCTCTCTCTACGTACCGAGGTGCAGTACCTCACCACGCCTCAGGCAGAGGGGGACTGGCTCTACGCCCTTGGCGAACTGTCTATCCTACCGCACTTCATCATCTCGCTTAGCGACCAGTACAATGTCGGCACCACGGGCAAGCACTACTACATGGCTTCTGTAGCTGCTGCCTTCGGAGCGCACCGCATTCAGCTTGGCTTCGGGAAGACGCG
Organism: Porphyromonas sp.; assembly: GCA_041854825.1. Lineage (GTDB taxonomy): Bacteria > Bacteroidota > Bacteroidia > Bacteroidales > Porphyromonadaceae > Porphyromonas. The sequence continues at coordinate 16,345 of JBHACZ010000098.1, forward strand.
CCGCGGGATCAACTGCTCCGGCGGTGTCTGCCGTATGATGCCCGCTACCGAGGGACTCAACCTCTCGTACAACGTCAATTTCTAACCCTCCCCTCGTTCTCTCATTCTACATCATGAATATCAAGCAATTTCTTTTCCTACCCGCGCTGACGCTACTCGCGTTTGCCTCGTGTGAGCAAGTCGCTCCCGAAGCGCGCTGGGTGGACGATACCTCACACGGTGAGGTCGCCTCGACCCTCCTCGTAGAGGAATACACTGGGCAGAAGTGTCTCAACTGCCCCCGTGCTGCCGAACGCATTCACGAGTACCTCAAGCCTCTCGGCACAGGCTCTGTGGTGGTCGCGATGCACGCAGAGCGTACAGGTATGACCCTCCCCGAGCTAGCCTCTGAGGAGGCGAATGTCTATGCAGAGGCATTCGGACACCCCCGCGTCGTCCCAGGCATTATGCTCGACCGCAAGCCCCTCGATCCTTCTGGTGCATACCTCCAGCAGTACGCACTGTGGGCTAACCTCATGCGTCAGCTCAAGTCTGCCACTCCACGCTACTCGATGGATCTGACTGCCAGCTATGACGCCACGACGAGGCAGTACGCTGTGACGACCTCGGCACGTCGCCTCGGCACTCCCGTAGCGGGCGAGACGATGATGATACAGCTCTGGGTCGTAGAGGACATCAAGGCACCCCAGTATCTCCAGACGGGCGATATGGTCAAGGACTTCCAGCATCACAACGTCCTGCGCGCTGCGCTCAATGGCGTCTGGGGAGAGCCCTATCAGCTCGGTACGGAGTACAAGCATGAGTATCCCCTCCCTGCCAAGGTCGTAGATCCCAAGAATACCAAGGTCGTGGCATTCATCTACGAGGCGGCTACCCGCCAGGTGCAGGCTGTCAAGCTCTTTGCACTCTCTGAGGGTGGAGCCGAGGTGCCTATAGAGAATCCTAACAAGATCGAGATCCCTGAGAATACCCGTAGCAAGGCGACGCTCTGGCTCTTCGACCGTGCGCAGAATGTGTATATCTCGGGCGATGAGATCATCTGTACGACTTATGATGAGCGCCTCAAAGATGATGAGCCCTATAGCATGAAGACGCCCATGTGCTTCGTCGTGCCAGGTACAGAGCATGGTGCAGGTAGATACAAGATCGTCGTGCGCAAGCTCGATCACCTCACCGACACCTCGGTAGGGCTGCATCAGGTATGCTACGGGATGTGCTTCCCCTGTGACGATGTCAATCAGTACGAGTATCCCAATGCGGAGGTGAAGAACGTCATTTCGTACGATCAGAGCCTGTTTATCCACTATGAACTGACTAAGGAGGCTTACCAGGCTGGCGAAGACCACCGTGCTTCGGTAGAGTTCGTAGATCTAGAGACGGGCAAGGTAGCAGCGACCTTCAAGCTGGTATTCCGCCCAGGCGCGAAGTCATAATCTTCGCATGGGCGATCCTGCCCACGAGATTTATCCGCTCAGCTCAAGGCGCGAACCCCTCAGAGGTTCGCGCCTTGAGTTTTTCTTTGAGTCTTCCTATATGGACTTTCCCTATCACGTTACCTTCTTTCTGTCCCAAGGTTTGGTATACGTATTCCAAGGCTTGGTACATATAAACCGAAGTTTGGGATATGTATTTCAAGGTTTGGGACAGAGCTTGGTTAGTTTATTTTGCGGTTTTGTTG
>JBHACZ010000099.1:0-15909 GCA_041854825.1 Porphyromonas sp.
ACTGGGAGATATTCAGTGCAGCCAACCACTACTTCGCTCGCCACGGGCTACAGCTCGAGCAGCTCTATCGCCCCCTCAAGGATACTGAGATCGATGCCGTGCAGCGGTACTGGCGTATGCGTCACGGCTCGATCACCACGCCCAAGGCAGAGATCGGCCGTCGCCTCATCTCGCTCATACGTGATCCTGAGGCAACGCCTACCTCGATCGCCTTCATCGCCGATCAGACACCCGCCCGCCACCTTGTCGGGCAGTGGGTACTCTTCCTGCATCGCATGACGGCATTCCTCGATGGTGCCGAGAGGCTCGCACGCAAGTATGACCTCCCCGTCCACTACTTCGACATCCGACGCGTAACGAACCGCAAGTATGAGGGCAAGCTCATGCTCATCGCCGAGCGAGGCGGAGCGGCTACCCCAGGTGAGATCACCCGTACCTTCGCCCGCATGCTCGAGGCGACGATCCGCCGTGACCCTGCCATCTGGCTATGGAGCCACAAGCGCTGGAAGCATACACCGCCCGAGGGACTGACACCCGACGGCACACCCGAGACCGACCCCACCCGATGAATCCCTCTCCCCGCACTGCCGTCGTCGTGCTCAACTGGAACGGGCGCGCCCTCCTAGAGGAGTTTGCCCCCCACTGGGTAGCGACCACGCCCCCCGACGCTGAGCTCATCGTCGTAGATAATGGTTCTACAGACGACTCCGTCAGCTACCTGCGCACGCACCATCCCGAGATACGGCTGATCACCTTCGAGACGAACTATGGCTTCGCCGAGGGGTACAATCGTGCCATTGCCTCCCTCCCCCATCCCGTCATCGTCCTGCTCAATAGCGACGCCACCCCCCGCGCCACGGACTGGCTCACCCATCCGCTGGCGATGCTGGATGCACACCCCGAGATAGCCGCCATCGCCCCCAAGCTAAGGTCTTACCGCACGCCCGAGGTATTCGAGTACGCAGGTGCTGCGGGAGGCTTCGTCGATGCGCTAGGCTATCCCTATTGCCGTGGCAGGCTCTTCGAGAGTGTGGAGACGGACGAGGGGCAGTACGACACCCCCCTAGACATCATGTGGGCGACAGGGGCAGCCCTCATCATCCGACGCGATATATATCTAGCAGTCGGAGGGCTTGACGCGCGGTTCTTCGCTCATCAGGAGGAGATCGACCTCGCATGGCGCATCCATGCGCGTGGCTACCGCATCGTCTGCGATCCCGCCTCCGTAGTCTACCACCTCGGCGGTGCTAGCCTCGAGATGAATAGCCCCCGCAAGGCATACCTCAACTGGAGGAACAACCTCCTCATGCTCTACAAGAATCTCCCCACGCCACGCCTCCTCCCTACCCTTGCCCTACGTCTTCCCCTCGACCTCATGGCATCGCTTATCTTCGTCCTCTCGGGTCGCTGGCGTCTCGGGCGTGCAGTCCTCGCAGCCTGGGGTGACTTCCTCCGTTTGCGTGGCTCATTCGCCCCCGACCGAGCCACCAACCTCACGAATGCCCGCACGCCTGCCTCCCGCATTCTCTCCCCCATCTCCCTGCTCTTTCACTACCATCTCCTAAGACATCGGCGCTGGAGCGACCTCCCCCGCCATTAGCCTCACGCTCCATATTGACGACCTATGGCATCTACAAAGACTGTTCATCCTGGCAAACGGCGGAGCGTCCTCAGGCGCATGCTCTTATGGCTACTTATCCTCATCGCTGGCACTGCTATCATCCTTGCAGTCATCAATCGCACCCACACAGAAGCCACTGCCTCTGATCTATTTGAGCAGTACAGCACGGAGATTGACGAGGCTAGGGCTTTTATCACCGAGCAGGGACTTGCCTCCGACCTCTTTATCCTCATCGACCTGGCGCGCCATTCGGGGACAAAGCGTCTATTCGCTCTTGACCTTCGAGATAGCACTCTTGTCTACTCGTGTATGACCACTCATGGCAGTGGTGGTGATAGCTCTGAGGGAGCAGTTACATTCAGCAACACTCCCGACAGCCATTGCTCATCACTAGGGCGTTACCTAGTAGGTACAGACAAAATGCCTAGCCCAGGCTTCGGGTCGAAGTACATCCTTTCGGGGCTCGATAGTACCAATAGCAATGCAGAGGCGCGCGACGTAGTTCTTCATCCTTGGTTCGTCGTTCCCTCGGTCGAAACCATCTATCCCATCAGCCTCATCATGAGCTGGGGGTGTCCTGCCGTCTCATCCGAATCCTTTGAGCACCTGCACCAGTTGATTCAGTCTGCTTCGGGTGGCGTCCTTCTCCAGATCGTCTACCACGAGACATAATCACGCTTTAGCCTCTAACCAGAGTGACATAGGAGTCGAAAGGTAGACAGCGTAGGTAATAGGTACTCCGGGAAGTACTCCGCTTGCGCTGTCTGCCTTTCGGCTTCTATGTCGCTTGCATTCCTCGTTGGCTCTGCGGGCTCCCTATCGAACGCTCCGCTGACATGCACCTTGATACTCCCCCGACACTCAAGTAGGGACTCGAGGGACACTCAAGTAGGGAGGCAGGGGACACTTCAATAGAGACTCCTCAGACACTTCAATAGGGAGGCAGGAGACACTTCAATAGGGACTCGGGAGAGACATCACTGAAGTGTCGGAGGAGACTTCAGTACTCCGCCAGCCCTACGCGTACGCGCGGGCGCACGCTATTATATTCGGTCTCGGAGACGAGATACCTACTAATGGGTATTTCGGCTCGAGGGTAAGGGAGAGGGTTTGGTATGGTCGGGAGAATGAAGTATTTTTGTTGAAAACAAAATAGATACATATATATGGACCAGCATAAGATCAAGAATAAGAAGTTCCCCGCGGTAAGTGCGACGACCAAGCTCGGCGACCTCGTGTGTGAGCATTTCCCGCTCCTGCTCATCGCCACGCGCTACGGCATCCCGCTAGGCTTCGGAGACAAGACCATCGGGCAGGTATGCGCCGAGCACGACCTCGACGCTCCGACGCTCCTGCTGATCATGAACCTCTCGACAGGGCAGTTTAGCAAGCCCAATCGAGAGCAAATGGCAGAGATTAAGCTCGACTGCCTCATTCGCTATCTCTCGCATTCGCATTCTTACTTCCTCGACCATCGTCTCCCCGAGCTACGCACCCGCCTACTCTCGGCGATCAGCAATTGCCCTCAGGAGGTGGCGATCGTCATCCGCAGGTTCTATGACGAATATGTAGAGGAGGTGCACAAGCATATGAATTACGAGGACAAGACCGTCTTCCCCTATGCCCGCAAGCTGGCTACAGGTGAGCGCGACGACAGCTACAGCATCAGTATCTTCACCAAGCGCCACGACCATATCGAGCTGAAGATCATTGAGCTAAAAAACCTTCTCATCCGCTATTATCCTGCGCCCAGCGGGTACGAGCTGACGAATGTCCTGCACGAGATCTTCGCCAGCGAATACGAGCTAGCAGCCCACAACCTCGTCGAGGACAATCTATTCATCCCCCTAATCGAGGAGCTAGAGCGTCGTCAAGGCTAACCCTTCACGACATGCACCCACATCATCCAGCATCCCAAGCACTATTCTCCATCGGACTATGACTACCTCGATCAAGATAGCTATCGTAGAGCCCAGCCCCATCATCCGCAGTGGGCTAGAGGCTCAGCTCAAGCGTCTGGCACGCTACAAGGTACAGGTCATCCACCTCACCGACGATGCTCGGCGCGACTGGGTAGAGTCGCTCGACTTCACCTCTGCCGACATATTCATCCTCAATCCCCTGCTTGGGGGACTTCATCCCCGCCAGCTCTTTACCCAGTCGCACGAGAGCATAAAGCTCGTGGCGCTCAGCTATGGCACGACGGACGAAACCCTTCTCAAGGAGTATGACGACATCCTTAGGATCACGGACAGCGTCAAGCATATAGGCGAGCTCTTCGATCGTCTCGTCCAGCATAACGAGTCACCCACCACGGGGCAGAGCGATGCACAGGCACTCACCCCTCGAGAGCGCGAGATCGTCGTCTGCATCGTCAAGGGCATGACGAACAAAGAAATCGCTAGCACCCTCTTCCTCTCCACCCATACGGTCATCACCCACAGGCGCAATATCACGAAGAAGCTTCAGATACATAGCCCCAGCGGTCTGACCATCTATGCCATCATGAACAAGATGGTGGAGCTAGACGAGATCAACCACAAGCTCTAGCCCCGCTCATCCCCTTCGAACGGGGGAAAGCACCTATTCCCTTTATCACAATTAGACTATTACAATAATGACGACCAATAGCAATCGACTCTGCGCCCTCCTCGGCATCGAGCATCCCATCATCTCTGGCGGTATGGTATGGTGTAGCGGATGGCGTCTCGCCTCTGCTGTAAGTAACCAGGGCGGTCTCGGACTTATCGGGGCAGGCTCCATGCACCCTGAGACCCTACGTGAGCATATACGTAAGTGCCGAGCTGCCACGAGTAAGCCTTTCGGCGTGAATGTCCCTATGCTCTATCCCGAGCTAGACACGATCATCGACATCATCATCGAGGAAGGCGTACCCGTGGTAGTAACCTCCGCAGGCAACCCCAAGACCTATACCGCCCGCCTCAAGGCTGCTGGCTGTAAGGTGCTGCATGTAGTGGCAAGCAGTAAGTTCGCCCTCAAGAGTCAGGAGGCAGGTGTAGATGCAGTCATCGCCGAAGGCTTCGAGGCTGGCGGACACAACGGACGTGAGGAGACCACGACCCTCTGCCTTATCCCCGCCGTGGCTCGTGCCGTGACGATCCCCGTCGTCGCAGCTGGTGGCATCTCGCACGGTGACAGCTTCGCCGCTGCCATCGCTCTAGGAGCTGACGGCGTACAGATCGGCACGCGCTTCGCCATGACAGAGGAGAGCTCTGCCAGCGAAGCCTTCAAGGAGCTTTGCCGTCAGACAGGCGAAGGCGGGACGATGCTTTCGCTCAAAGCTATTAGCCCTACACGCCTGATCAAGAACGAATTCTTTGCTCAGGTAGCCCAGGCAGAAGCCTCAGGTGCCAGCATCGAGGCACTGCGCGAGCTACAGGGCAAGGGACGTGCCAAGCGAGGCATCTTCGAGGGAGATCTCACCGAAGGGATGCTCGAGATCGGTCAGGCAGCCGCCCTTACCAGCGAGCGCGAGACCGTAGCAGATGTCTTCCGCGAATTGCTCGCAGGCTACACCACTGCCAAGGCAAGGCTCTAGTCCCTCGTTCACCTGCATCCACCCAGATGATCAAGCTAGAGGAGAGCTGGCGCACACTGCTCGCCGACGAATTTGAGAAGGTGTACTTCACCCACCTCACCACGCAGGTGCGGGCGGAGTATCAGCATCACGGACCTATCTATCCCGCGGGAAGTCAGATCTTCCGCGCCCTCGATCTCTGCCCCGTCCCCAGCGTGCGGGTCGTCATCCTCGGTCAAGATCCTTACCACGGAGAGGGACAGGCAGAGGGACTTTCGTTCTCAGTGCCTGCGGGCGTAGCCATCCCCCCGAGCCTGCGCAACATCAAGAAGGAAATCGCCTCCGACCTTGGCACGCCATCGATCATCCCCGATGGCAATCTCCTGCCCTGGGTCGCGCAAGGTGTGCTTCTACTCAATAGCACGCTCACCGTGCGCGCAGGTCAAGCAGGTTCGCACCAGGGGTTAGGCTGGGAGACCTTCACCGATGCCATCATTGATCGGCTGAGCCGTGAGCGTGAGCATTTGGTCTTCATCCTGTGGGGATCATACGCTAGACGCAAGGGGGCAATGATCGACCGCCGTCGGCATCTCGTCCTCGAGGCAGCTCATCCCTCTCCCCTCTCGGCAACGAAGTTCATGGGCTGTCGTCACTTCTCACAAACCAATGCCTACCTCGCTCAGCACGGCTACACGCCTATAGCCTGGTAGCACCGCCCTCACCGAATCCACAAAATAATCCCTAGGGGCATCTCCGAAACCATGATTTCGGAGATGCCCCTAGGGATTATTTATACGACAGAGGAAGTCTTTACTTACCGAAGCGATCGCGAAGCTTCTTGATCATATCCTCACTCATAGAGCGCAGGTCATACTCGGGGCGCCAATCCCATTCGGCACGTGCACAGCTATCGTCGAGCGAGTTTGGCCAGCTCTCAGCGATGGACTGACGAAGAGCATCCACCTCATAAGTTACCTCCAGCTCGGGAACGAACTCCTTTACCATCGCTGCGATCTCCTCGGGAGCGAAGCTCATCGAGGCAATGTTGAACGAGTTGCGGTGTACGAGACGGCTAGGGTCAGCCTCCATCAGATCCATGCATGCGCGCAGAGCGTCGGGCATGTACATCATATCCATATAGGTACCGGGCTTGATGGGGCAGACGAACTTACCCGTCTGCACTGCCGCATAGTAGATATCTACAGCATAGTCCGTCGTGCCACCTCCTGGAGGCGCTACATTGGAGATAAGACCAGGGAAGCGCACCGAGCGAGTATCCACGCCGAAACGCTTGTGGTAGTAGTCGCTCAGCAATTCGCCTGCTACCTTCGTCACGCCATACATGGTCTTGGGGCGCTGGATCGTGTCCTGAGGCGTACCATCCTTGGGTGTCTCGGACCCGAATGCACCGATAGAGCTGGGGGTGAAGACTGCGCAACCCTTCTCACGGGCTACCTCGAGTACATTGAAGAGACCTCCGAGACCGATCTTCCAGGCAAGCTGTGGCTTCTGCTCTGCCACTGCACTGAGCAGAGCCGCGAGATTATAGATGGTATCGACCTTGTAGCGATCTACGACCTCAGCGATCTGCTGAGGATTGGTGATATCGACGACCTCGCTAGGTCCACTCTCTAGGAGTGCGCCCGTAGGCGGTAGAGAAGGGATGTAACCTGCGACGATCTGCCCGTGGCTATACCTCTGACGCAGAGCCATAGTCAGCTCTGTCCCGATCTGTCCTGTAGAACCGATGATAAGAACGTTCTTCATAACCAGTCTCTTGTAAGTTTGTTTATATGCTTTTATTCAGTAAGTTTAACGGTTTGCTTAGCTCGCTCGCCGTGCAAATGTAGATATTCTTCCCGAATATTCCGAGCCTCCTCGGTACAAATACAGACACCCCAATTCTCGTCCATACGCATCGCACGTACACTCTGCACTTTGGGCATCGTACCCCACTACGCATGCCCCCATTTGCCTCCCCTATTAGCTCATACCTCCCTCCCAAGGCATCCGACCGAAGACGACACGTCCATATCAAGGACAGACCTCACGTAATCCAATCTAGACGAATCAAGGCAGGTCAGCTCTATCCCAAAGCTTGGTATACATAGACCAAACTTTGGAATACATATACCAAGCCTTGGGCTATGTATACCAAGCTTTGGGACAGAGATCGCCTACCGTATGTCGAGGACTTGAGATCGTATAGCCAAGCTTCTTAGGATCATCTACCGCTCCCCTCGGACAAATAATAAAACCCAGCGACCCGCTCCTAAGTTATGCCTCATGATGTGAGGAATACAGGGAGCGGGTCGCTGGGCTATAGTATCGAGCGAATCGACTTAGCTAGGGCTGAGCCGTGACGATATGGACCGTCTCGCCAGCAGAGAGGCGCAGTGGCATCTGTAGCTTGCGCAGGAGTCCGCCTCTACGAATGAAGAAGTTGCCCTCTGGAAGGCGCAGACGACATTCGCCTGCCTGTGTGGCACAGATGGTCATCGAGGTAAGCTTGCCCGAGCGCCAGGCTAGATCGACCTCGTAGCCCCCCTCTGCACGCAGTCCATGCACCGAGCCATTCGCCCATGCTGAAGGCAGAGCAGGCAGTGGCTCGATATAGCCCTGGTGGCTCTGAAGGAGCATCTCAGCGATCCCTGCCGTCGCGCCGAAATTGCCATCGATCTGGAAGGGGGGGTGCGCATCAAGGAGATTTTCATACACGCCACCCTCGTAGGCATCCATGCTGACGTGGGTAGTGGCAGAGTGGTTGAGCGCGCTCTTAAGCAGGCGATGCGCTCGGTCACCATTGCCGAGGCGCGCCCATAGACTAATCTTCCACGCACGGCTCCAGCCCGTCCCCGTGTCGCCTCGCGACTCTAGGGTACGACGTGCTGCCTCTGCATAGGTACTATCCTTAGCATAAGAGATCTGCGTGCCAGGATAGAGGGCGATGAGCTGAGAGAGGTGACGGTGCTCGTCGCCTTGCTTATCCTCGGTATAGAGCCACTCGCGTATCTGACCCCATGAGCCAATATGTAGCCCACGGTCAAGCTTACCTAAGCGGGCGCGTAGCTGAGAGACGAAGGCCTTGTCCATCTTCACCACACGCGAAGCCTCTAAAGTAGAGCTAAAGAGTTCGTAGATCAACTGCTGGGCGTAAGGCACACCATCCTCCCAGGGTCCATGCTCGGGAGACCATTCCTCGGGAGCGACCCACAGACCTCGTTCATCGAGGCGCAAGCGGTCGAACCAGTATTCGCAGGCTGTGCGCATCGCAGGAAGTGCGGTCTCACGCAGGAACTTCACATCTCGGGTGTAGAGATAGTGTTGCCATAGATGCATGCAGTACCACGCATTGGTGGGGCGATTGATATTCCAGTCCGTCTGGGCGAAGATATTGCTCTGCGTGTGGAGGCTCCATCCACGAAGTCCCTCCGCCTCGGCAGTGCGACGCATCCCGCCCCCTGGGCGCTGACTTTCGGAGGCAATATAGTTGAGGAACGGCAGGTGACACTCGCTAAGGTTCGCCACCTCGCTAGGCCAATAGTTCATCTGGATATTGATATTCGTGTGGATGTCGCTCTCCCAGGGTGGCGTATTGCTGTCATTCCACAGCCCTTGCAGGTTGTTGGGCAGATTCATCCCACGACTAGAGGCGATCATCAGGTAGCGTCCATATTGGAAATAGAGCTCGTCCAGGTAGGTATTGCTTCGCTGACGACGTACAAGCGCGTCCGTGGTCAAGGCAGGCACGGCAGCATCATCCGAGAGACGAAGCTTCACGCGGTCATAGAGATGCTGATAGTCCTGTATGTGATCGCGTCGGATGGCTTCATAGCCCTTCGCCACAGCACGATCGAGACGCTCCGTCACACGTCGTGATAGAGAGGCGCGGTCTCCCGTGATGTAGGTCGGAGAGGCAATGTCATAGTTGGTAGCTCCGACAAGATAGATCGTCACGGCATCGGCATCCACGACACGGATATTATCGCCGATCACCTGACGCTCCCCGCCCTCATTGACGACGCGAATGCCAGCCTCGTAACTGACCAGCTCCAGCTGACCAGAGAAATGGATGTAGCCTACCCCAATGCGTGACTTATTGTCCACCTCACTACGGGTGTCGCGCAGAGCACAGGAGAGATTGATCTTGCCCCGCTGTCCTGGAGCTGAGAGACGTATAGCGATCACCCCATCGGGATGTGAGGCAAGGTATTCACGCTCGTAACGAACGCCGTCCATCGTATATCCCACACGTCCGATAGCGTCATCAAGGCTAAGGCTACGGCTGTAGTCGTGGTAGTCACCCGTGTGAGGCTGGTAGATGGTGAGGTAACCGAAGTTTTGGTACGCTCCGCGAATAGTAGGACTTCCCGTCCAGAGGGTCTTTTCGTTGAACTGCACCTGCTCACGTGCTATGTCCCCCATCCACATAGCACCCAGCTCTCCATTGCCTATGGGCAACGCCTGCGTCATCCAGGTATAAGCTGGCTTGTCATACTCTAGACGCATCGCCCGCTGAGGAAGCGAGGTCTCCTGACCGTCCAAGGTCATCAGCGAGAGACTGCACACGGCTAAGGTCGCCACGGCTTTACTTAGTCTTGTCATCATATCCTAATGCTCTGTAATAAAATTGTCTGCCCAAAGTTAGTCAATTCTCCCCACTAGCCCCCTCGTCCGCGCAACGCGCTCTATCCCTAGAGGACTAAAGCAATGCCACACCCCGAGGGGCTATTGCTAGTCCTCTCGAGGTGTGGCATAGTCTGCAAAGGCTTTCCCCGTAGTCTACTGGATGCGGTACTCGCCCTTGTCGGTGAACATCATCGCTTTGCTACTGTCGGCGACGATACTGATGTAGCGTTCGTACTCACGCAGTACGTCGGCGAGGATTTCCTCTTGGTTGAGGTACTGGATGTTATTGCCCGTGCGTCCATCGGCGTAGTAAGTCACGGGGATATACTGCTGAGCAGTATGGGCATCGGGCGTATTCTCCTCCTCGACGAGGTAATCGGAGATGTCGTGCCGTTCGGCTACGACACCGTACTTGAAGTTCCATATCTTGTCGTGCTGGATAACGATCTCGATGGACATCTTGCCTCGCTTACCTCGGATGATCTCGGTCACTATGCCTCGGTCTGCGAGTTCGTGTGAGAGGGTTTCAAAAGCAGGGGCAACCTTCTCATCGAGGAAGAGCTGAATGTCAGGCTTCTGCGAGAAGGTGAGGATTAGCCCGAGACGTTCGCGCCAGCGGCTGCCATCCCAGTTCTGACTGCCATAGGGTACACGTGAGCGGTGATAGATGATATCTGCGTGCAGTGCCTTGATCAAGGAGAAGCACAGCACGAGCATTATCACGCCGAAGGGCAACGCTGCAATCAAGGTCATCGTCTGCAGGGACTGAAGCCCCCCAGCATAGAGCATCGCCATGGTGATCACCGCCAGCAATACGCCCCAGAAGACCGTCTGCCATCTGGGCGATCGGGGGTTATTGCCCGAGGCAATGCTATTCATCACGAGGATACCCGAGTCGGCTGAGGTGACGAAGAAGACCGAGATCATCAAGATCGCCAGCACACACAGCGGAGTAGCCAGCGGATATTCCTCGAAGAATCGGAAGAGCAATATATCTGGCTGATTGACGAGCTGTGACAGTGCACCCCCGATCTGCGTATCTAGATGGATAGCACTATTGCCAAAGATCGTCATCCAGAGGAAGACAAAGAGTGAGGGCGCGAAAAGCACCACAAGGATAAACTCTCGGATCGTACGACCCTTAGAGATCCGTGCGATAAATAGCCCCACGAAAGGCGCCCAGCTAATCCACCAAGCCCAGTACGTAATCGTCCAACCCGTAAACCATCCGTGCCCCTCTGCTTCGAAGGCGAAAGTCGTAAACGTTAGCTCTAGGAATCGCTGAAAGTAATGCCCTACTCCCTCGCTGAAAGCCCCGAGGAGAAAAGACGTAGGACCAAGGAACAGCACGAAAAGCATCAGTAGGATCGCCAGCCCGAGGTTCAGCTCACTAAGCAACTTCACCCCTTTGCTGACGCCTGCGACAGCCGAGCCAATAGCCACGGCACTCACGACCATGATGATGATGCTCTGAATAAGAAAGCTGGACTCACCTACCACGCCTAGATGCACCAAACCAGCATTGAGCTGGACGACCCCGAAGCCCATAGAGGTGGCAATACCAAAGAAAGTACTTACCAGGGCGAAGGTATCCACGACATTACCAGCCACGCCCTTGATCCGCTCTCCTAGGAAAGGGTAAAGCCCACTGCGCACCGCCAGTGGCAACCGATAGCGAAACGAGAAATACGCCAGCACCAGCCCTATAAGCGCGAAGATGCTCCAGGCATGTATCCCCCAGTGAAAGAAGGTCAGTAGCTGGGCTTCCTTGGCAGGGTTAGCCACGGTCGAGAGAGGAGGGTTCACATAGTGCGACATTGGCTCTGCCACGCCGAAGTACATCAACCCGATCCCCATCCCAGCGGCAAAGAGCATCGACACCCAAGAGAAGAAACTGTACTTGGGAGAGGAGTTGTCCGCCCCTAGCCGAATGCTCCCAGCCTTGCCGAGGGCAAGCACCAGCAAGAAGATGAGAAAGAATGACACCAGCAGGACGTACAGCCAGCTAAAATCTCTGTAGATGACCGCCTGTACTCCTCGAAGCATTTCATTAGTCCACGCGGGGGAGAGTGCGCAGAGGATCGACAGCGCGATAAGCACCAGCAGCCCTGGATAGGCTACGGCTCGGGTAAAAGTTGATTGTGTTTTTATCCGTCTAAATATATCCATAATCTATTATTCAAGTCAATTAATACAGCCTCGGCACACACGTGCATAGTCTCTCAGAGGTACGAAGAATCTAGAAGCCCCCCCCAAAGCCTTATCCCTGCCTGTGGATTTAGGTAAGTCATCTCTGTCCCAAAGCTTGGAATATATATACCAAACTTTGGGATACATATCCCAAGCTTTGGTTTGTATATACCAAACTTTGGGATACAGCTGGGTCACCTTATCTCGGAGATTTGGAGTACTATGCCGGCAGGCATTCATCGAGGATAATCGACCTAGAGGGGAGAGGGTGTGGCGGACTTCTCTGAGAGGACGTCACGCCTCCACGATTCTCCGAGGGCGAGCGGGGGCGGGGTGCCGTAAGTTTTTGTACCTTTGTGCTAGTTTTATAATAGAAGACAATAATTACTACAGCAAAGTATGTCAGCAAAGCAAATGCTCCGCGCCGCCATCATTGGTTATGGTAACATTGGCAAATACACTCTCGAAGCTATCGAGGCAGCTCCAGACATGGAGCTAGCTGGGGTCGTGCGTCGTGATCCTCGCGACATTCCCCACGAGCTACAGCCCTACCGCGTCGTAGGGAGCATTGCCGAGCTGGAGGATGTAGATGTGGCTATCCTCTGCACGCCTACACGCCTCGTGGAGCAGACAGCCCTAGAGATCCTCGCCCGTGGCATCCACACGGTGGATAGCTACGACATTCACGGAGGCATCGTGGGTCTACGTGCATCGCTCGGAGCGAAGGCTCGTGAGCACAATGCGGTATCTATCATCGCCGCTGGCTGGGATCCAGGTAGCGACTCTGTCGTGCGTACGCTGATGGAGGCGATGGTGCCACGTGGCATCACGTACACCAACTTCGGTCCAGGCATGAGCATGGGTCACACAGTCGCTGTCAAGGCTATCGCTGGCGTACGTCGCGCCCTCTCGATGACTATCCCCACAGGCACAGGCATACACCGCCGTATGGTGTACGTCGAGCTGGAGGAAGGGTACGAAGCGAATGCCGTAGCTGAGGCTATCAAGGCAGACGACTACTTCGCCCATGACGAGACCCACGTCACCGTAGTGGACGACGTCAATGCCCTCATCGACATGGGGCACGGCGTGAACATGGTGCGCAAGGGCGTATCTGGCAAGACGCAGAATCAGCTCCTAGAGTACAACATGAAGATCAACAACCCTGCCCTCACAGCCCAGATCCTCGTAGGTGTGGCACGCGCTGCCGTGCGTCAGCGCCCTGGATGCTACACGATGCAGGAGATCCCCGTCATAGACCTATTGCCTGGCGAACGCGAGCAGTGGATCGCCAAGCTTTGCTAATCGCGACCTCCCCGCGACAATTCATTTTAACTCGCTAACACTATGCTCTCGACAGTATTAAGCTATATCACTTGGGACGTGTCCCCCACGGCATTCGAGATCTTCGGTCGTGAGATTCGCTGGTATGCGATCCTATTCTCTCTCGGGCTCCTCGTCATCGGTCCCATGATCGCCGAGCGCATGTGGAAGCACGAGAAGCTCAATCCCGACTGGCTCAACTCCCTCTACATGTACGTCGTCCTGGCGACGATCATCGGAGCGCGGCTCGGTCACGTACTCTTCTACAACCCCGAGTACTACCTCGCCAACCCCATCAAGATCCTCTACACCTGGGAGGGTGGGCTAGCAAGTCACGGCGGTACTATCGGTATCATCGTGGCGGTCTGGCTCTATTCGCGCTGGGTCACCAAGCGAAGCATCCTCTTCACCCTCGACAGACTCGCTGTACCGACTGCCCTGGTCGCAGCGATGATCCGTCTAGGCAACCTGATGAATAGTGAGATCTACGGGTCAGAGACCTCACTACCATGGGGCTTCCGCTTCATCACCAATATGCACGAGTGGGTTGCTCCTGGTCAGCCTGCAGAGCCTATCTATACGCCCCCCTCACATCCCACGCAGATCTACGAGGCACTGGCATACCTCCTGACCTTCGCCCTGTGTATGTGGCTCTACTGGGTACGTGATGCAGCGCGCAAGTACGAGGGGCTTATCATCGGCTGGTTCTTCATCGGTGTCTTCGGCTCGCGTGTCGCTATCGAAGGCATCAAGCACGTGCAGGAGCCTTGGGAAGTCGATATGATCTCTATGATCGGGCTCAATATGGGTCAACTCCTCAGCATTCCCTTCGTGATCGCAGGCGTGTGGCTCGTTATCCGCGCACTACGCACGCCCCTAACGCCCCAGACGGCTCGCCCCTAGGAGCGTAGCCTCTTCATTTGATAAAATCAATCACAGTATATAGTTACAGTATGTATCAAGTTCCTCAGGTTACGAACAACGTCTACTATGTAGGTGTCAATGACCGTACCAAGCATCTCTTCGAGAATATGTGGCCACTGCCCGACGGTGTGTCTTACAACTCGTACCTTATCGTTGATGAGCAGACGACGCTCATCGACACTGTGGACGTGTGCTACTCTGACATCTTCTTTCACAAGATAGAGTCTGTACTCGGTGATCGCCCCCTCGATTACCTTATCGTCAATCATATGGAGCCAGACCACGGTGGCTCTATCGGACTCCTGCGCAAGCGTTATCCCAATGTCCAGATCATCGGCAACAAGAAGACCTTCGACATGCTCAAGGGTTTCCACGGCATCACCGACGGGCTCATCGAGGTCAAGAGTGGCGATGCTATCCGTGTAGGACAGCACGAGTTCAGCTTCATGCAGGCACCTATGGTGCACTGGCCCGAGGTAATGTTCACCTACGAGCAGACCAAGAAGATCCTCTTCTCTGCAGATGCCTTCGGTACCTTCGGCGCGCTCAATGGACATCTCTTCGACTACGAAGGTGATCTGACGCGCAGCCTTGAGGAGATGCACCGCTACTACAGCTGTATCGTCGGCAAGTACGGTTCGTTCGTACAGAAGGCGCTCAAGAACGTGCAGGATCAGGGACTAGACATTGAGTTCGTCTGCCCGACGCACGGTGTCGTGTGGACGCAGAAGCACTTTGCTGAGGCGCTCAACATCTACGACCGTCTCAGCCGTTACGAAGGTGAGGACGGTGTCGTGATCCTCTATGGCTCTATGTATGGCAATACGGAGCAGCTCGCCGATGTAGTAGCTCAAGGGCTATCGGCTGGAGGCGTGCGCCACATCATCTGCCACAATGTGAGCAAGAGCGACCCCTCACAGATCCTCTGCGACATCTTCCGTTACAAGGCTCTGATCGTCGGCAGTCCTACGTACTGCGGTACGACCTTCACCCCCATTGAGAATATCCTCAACCTCGTTCGCCTGCGCGACCTCAAGAACCGTCTCTACGCTGCATTCGGCTCCTACACCTGGGCACCCGCAGCCGTCAAGAAGCTTGTTCCTTTCGCCGAGGAGATGGGCTGGAAGGCTATCGGCACACCCGTAGAGCTCAAGATGAGCGACCTCCCCTCTGTCATCGACAGCGCCTGGGCATTAGGTCAAGAAGTAGCGGCAGCCCTCGCTGCCGAACGCGAGCAGTAAAAACATCATCCCTCACTCGAACTAACACAATACATAGATATGAGACTAATCATCCAGCCCGACTACAAGGGCATCTCGCGCTGGGCTGCCGACTACGTGGTAGCGCGCATCAATGCAGCTCGCCCCACGGCTGAGCGTCCTTTCGTCCTCGGGCTACCTACCGGGTCATCACCTCTAGGGATGTATCAGGCACTTGTAGAAGCCTATGAGTCGGGCAAGGTATCGTTTCAGAACGTCGTGACGTTCAACATGGACGAGTACATCGGACTACCCCAAGACCACGAGCAGAGCTACCACACCTTCATGTGGACGAACTTCTTCTCGCACATCGACATCAAACCCGAGAATGTGCACATCCTCAACGGCAATGCACCCGACCCCGTAGCTGAATGCGAGGCGTACGAGGAGGCGATCAAGCAGGCAGGGGGCATCGACCTCTTCCT
>JBHACZ010000100.1:0-12528 GCA_041854825.1 Porphyromonas sp.
GATAGTGAAACTCAAAGGTAAAGTCATGCTAACTTGTTATTACCGATACATTTGTGCGGATTTTTTTGCATACGCTTCGTTTTGTATTTGATCCCTCCGGATCATACGTTTCGTTTCTCAAAGCTCCTACGCTTCGTTTTGTCGATTATACATGAGTGGTGTGGTAAGTTGTTTGGCCACATCACTATATTCAGCTCTTAAGAATGTGCAAATCTCGTCGCTGAGCCTATTGCATATCAGATCCTCATCAAGAAACCTACCTTTTATTCCAAGCATGGGTATAATACTACCTTTGAACTTGAACGTGGGGGGGATAATTGCTTCTCCTTAGGAGTTCCTCGAGAGTTCGTGAAAGTCTCAACTCCCGCTCGCACCTAAATTGTCTGAATCCTAGGCATTAGGCTTCCCCAGAGAACGCTATAAACTTAGCCTCCTTCGCATGATTGATTGTTCGACAAGTCTCGACATCAGCAAATGAATGGGGAGAGATAGGGAAAGCCATCTTTATACCAAAGTTTGGTATATGTATCCCAAGACCTGGTATATGTATCCCAAATCTTGGAATTTGTGTCCCAAGCTTTGGGATACAGATGAGCTAGCCTAAATTTACAAGCATTCGGTGTAAGCATTGTTAGTCTCATTATGTGGTCGAGGTTAATGCCAGCATTGTGGTCAGTCACTCTAAAAACACAGTTAATTCATCTGTGAAGACTGAATGGACATATTGATGTACAAACATGCGGGAGTACTTTGTGGGGCTGTCCATGGAAGCGAATGAGCAGGAGCTTCTGGATGGATGTTGTTTCGATAGATGTCTTGTACAATGGATATTTGGGTTTATCTTTGTGGCTTGTAAGCCGATTCGCTTGTATGAGTCGGTGTCATTTAATAGTGTAACGAAGATGATTAATATCACCTTTCCAGACGGAAACGTACGCCAGTACCCAAAGGGCGTAACGGCTATGGAGATCGCAGGTAGCATTAGCAGCCGCCTCCAAAGTGATGTGCTCGCCGCAGGTGTGAACGAGCAGATTTGGGATCTCAATCGTCCCATTGAGGAAGATGCTTCCCTGCGTTTATTCAAGTGGGAGGACGCCGAGGGGCGACACGCCTATTGGCATTCGAGTGCGCACCTCATGGCAGAGGCTATTGAGGCGCTTTATCCTGGGACAAAGTTTGGCATTGGTCCAGCCATCGAGAATGGGTTCTACTATGATGTAGATCCAGGCGAGGGCGTTAGTATTAAGGACTCAGATTTGCCCCTCATCGAGAAGAAGATGCAGGAGCTTGCCGCTCAGAAAAATCCAATCGTACGTAAGAGCATCACCAAGGCAGATGTCCTGCGCTACTTCGAGACAAAGCAAGACGAATACAAGGTAGAGCTGATCACAGACCTTGCAGACGGTACGATCACTACATATTCTCAGGGAGGATTTACCGACTTGTGTCGTGGCCCGCACCTTCCTGACACGAGCTATATTAAAGCGATTAAGTTGCTGAGTGTCGCTGGCGCATACTGGCGCGGTGATGAGAAGCGTAAGCAGCTTACACGTATATATGGTATCACCTTCCCAAAGAAGAAGATGCTTGATGACTACCTACAGATGCTGGAGGAAGCAAAGAAGCGCGACCATCGTAAGATCGGTAAGGAGCTTCAGCTATTTGCTTTCTCACAAAATGTAGGGTCGGGGCTCCCCCTCTGGCTTCCTCGTGGTACTCAGCTTCGCCTACGTCTAGAGGAGTTCCTCAAGCAGATTCAGAAGAAGTTTGGCTATCAGCAGGTGATGACTCCGCATATAGGCAGTAAGCAACTATATATTACGTCAGGTCACTGGGCGAAGTATGGGGCAGATTCATTCCGTCCGATTACGACGCCACAAGAGGGCGAGGAATTCATGCTTAAGCCTATGAACTGCCCTCACCACTGTGAGATATATAAGACGCTTTCGCCACATTCGTATCGTGACCTTCCACTGCGTCTAGCAGAGTTTGGCACGGTGTATCGCTATGAGCAAAGTGGAGAGCTACATGGACTCACGCGCGTGCGTGGGTTTACTCAGGATGACGCTCATCTATTCTGCCGTCCCGATCAGATCAAGGAAGAGTTCTGCAAGGTAATGGATATTATCTTCATTATCTTCAAAGCGCTAGACTTTGAGAACTTTGAGGCACAGATTTCTCTGCGTGATAAGGTGAATCGTGAGAAGTATATCGGTAGCGAAGAGAATTGGGAACGAGCAGAGCAAGCTATCATCGAGGCGTGTCAAGAGAAGGGGCTTCCTGCGGTTATTGAATATGGCGAGGCAGCTTTTTACGGTCCTAAGCTAGACTTTATGGTTAAGGATGCTCTTGGTCGTCGCTGGCAGCTAGGGACTATCCAGGTAGACTACAACCTCCCAGAGCGCTTCGAACTGGAATATACGGGAGAGGACAATAAGAAGCACCGCCCTGTGATGATTCACCGTGCGCCCTTCGGTTCCATGGAGCGCTTTGTGGCTGTTCTTATCGAGCATACGGCAGGCAAGTTCCCACTATGGCTCACGCCAGACCAGGTGGTGATTCTCCCTATTAGCGAGAAATTCAATGACTATGCTTACAAGGTCGCTGCCACTCTCAATGCTCAAGACATTCGTGTGCAGGTCGATGACCGTAACGAGAAGATTGGGCGTAAGATCCGTGACAACGAGCTCAAGCGTATTCCATACATGCTCATCGTAGGAGAGAAGGAAGCTGAACTTGGGCAAGTTAGCGTGAGAAAACAGGGCACAGGTGATGCTGGTTCGATGGAAATTGCTAACTTTGTCGCGCATATCCAAGAAGAAGTGCATATACAGCTCCATGCTTGGGATGCAGAGTAGTCTGTATAATAGATAATTAAGTAGTCACGACAATAATACTACCTGAATGGCAGTAGACAACAAACTAAAGTTTCAGTACCGTACTAATCAGGAAATCCGCTCTAAGGAAGTCCGATTGGTTGGTGACAATGTAGAGCAAGGGGTATACACGATCCAGGAGGCTATGCGTATTGCGTCGCAGCAGAATCTAGATCTCGTGGAGATTTCTCCTAATGTGAATCCTCCTGTCTGCCGCGTCGTAGACTATCAAAAGTTTATCTATCAGCAGAAGAAGCATCAGAAGGAACAGAAAGCGAAGGCTGTCAAGGTCGTTGTTAAGGAAATCCGCTTTGGCCCTCAGACAGATGACCATGACTACAACTTTAAGCTTAAGCACGCTAAGACATTCCTTGGCGAAGGTGCTAAGGTGAAGGCGTATGTATTCTTCCGTGGGCGCTCAATTGTTTTCAAAGAGCAAGGAGAAGTGCTATTGCTTCGTTTTGCGAATGATCTCGAGGAGTATGGTAAGGTCGAGAGCCTGCCAGTGCTCGAGGGTAAGCGCATGACGATCATGCTCGCACCTAAGAAGGCTGCCGTCCCTAAGAAGGCGAAGCAAGCTCAGGAAGGTGATGCCACTTCTGGGCCTTCTGGAGAAGAGAATGCGGAGTAGTATTCAGAGTTCCTTTCATAGACTAAAAAAGCTCTCTCTGACGCATAGGCTGCGTACAAAGAGGCCAATGTATAATACAAACAAAACAAAGAAATGCCTAAACAAAAGACTAACTCCAGTGCTAAGAAGAGATTTACTCTCACTGGGTCAGGTAAGATCAAGCGTAAGCACGCCTTCAAGCGTCACATTCTGACGAAGAAGACAAAGAAGCAGAAGCGTCATCTCACGCACTTCGGTCTCGTAGCAAACGTAGACGTGAAGGAAGTGAAGGAGCTACTCCGCCTCAAGTAATCTTCATAGAAGACCAGTTTATTCACGGTTTTAAGTAACAGAGAGGTCAGCCACTAAAGAGGCACTATCCGTAGGGGAGTGTCCGCTGCCTATCACAAACAAACAAAATTATGCCAAGATCAGTCAATCACGTAGCTTCACGTGCCAAAAGAAAGAGAATCCTCAAGTTGACTCGCGGGTACTACGGTGCTCGTAAGAACGTGTGGACAGTAGCTAAGAATACCTGGGAGAAGGGTCTTACGTACGCATTCCGCGATCGTAAGAACAAGAAGCGTAGCTTCCGTGCCCTCTGGATCCAGCGTATCAATGCTGCAGCTCGCCTCGAGGGTATGTCATACTCTCGTCTCATGGGTGCTCTGCACGCTGCTGGTATCGAGATCAACCGTAAGGTGCTCGCAGACCTCGCAGTTAATCACCCTGAGGCATTCAAGGCCATCGTCGCTAAGGTGAAGTAACGACCTGCGCTACACTTAGCTTTGAACGGGCACTATGCCAGTTTGGGCTGTGTAGTAAAGCATATCCACCGCCGTATAGATCTCTTTGAGGTCTGTCGGCGGTGGATCTTTTTTGCCACATTGGAGGCTTTCTGTGGGCTATAGGGGCGATCTTGTTTTGTGGTGCACATTTCTCTATCATAGATAGGATTAAGGGGAATGGGTACAGTGTTTGGCTTGTAGACTGACTGGAAAAGCGTATCTTTGTACCTTTCAACAGAAAGAACTTTTATGAGAGAAGTTACCCTACACGGTAAGACATTTCAGCTCTACCTTACAGCGGAGGAGATCAGCGCTTCTATTGTGAAGCTTGCTGATCGTTTGCGTTCGGATTTCGCGGGTCGAGATCCTCTTTTTGTGTGCATTATGAACGGGGCATTTATGTTTGCCTCCGAACTTATGTACGCTATGGACGAAGATTTCGAGGTTGCATTTGCGCGCTACTCTAGTTATCAAGGCACTCAGAGCACCATGCATCTTAAGGAGATTATGCCTGTGAGCCAGTCTCTAGAGGGGCGTGTAGTAGTGATCGTTGAGGATCTTATTGACACAGGCTATACGATGCAGTGCATTCGCGAGCGTTTCCTAGAACTTGGTGCTGCAGAGGTACACCTTGCTGCGATGCTTTCTAAGCCTGATGCGCTCAAGTGCGATGTCCAAACTGACTATATCGCGATGGAAATCGAGAACAAGTTCATCGTCGGTCATGGTTTAGACTATGACGACTATGGTCGCATGTTCAAGGACATCTATCAGCTTAAGGACTAATCATACAGTATAATATATAATAGTACTATGCTCAATCTAATCATTTTCGGAGCACCAGGTTCTGGTAAGGGGACTCAGAGCGAGATTCTTATCGAGAAGTATGGCTTCGAACACATCTCTACGGGAGATCTGCTACGCGCAGCGATCAAGGCGGAAACGGATCTTGGCAAGGCAGCCAAGGGTTATATCGATGCTGGACAGCTCGTGCCTGACGAACTGATCATCGGACTTATCGAACGCGTGCTAGAAGAACGTAAGCCTCAGAATGGTCTTATTCTCGACGGATTCCCCCGTACGGTACCACAGGCAGAGGCGCTAGGAGCGCTTCTCGCTAAGTATAATACGGCTGTTCACGCGGTGCTAGACCTTCAAGTAGACGAAAACGAGCTTATCGATCGTCTGCTTAAGCGCGGTCAGGAAAGTGGTCGCTCGGATGACAATCTCGAGACTATCCAGAAGCGTCTCGGGGTATATCATGCTCAGACGGCTCCTCTTGCGGCTTATTACGCAGAGAAGGGGCTACATCACGCTCTGCAGGGAAGCGGTGCTATTAGCGAAATTACCGCTCGCATCGCAGCTGTGGTAGATAGCCTCAAGTAAATTATTAAATACATTCACGGACAAAGGTAATGGCCGAATCGAATTTTATTGACTACGTCAAGATCTACTGCCGCTCTGGTAAGGGAGGTAGGGGCTCGACGCACTTCCGTAGAGAGAAATATATCCCGAAGGGAGGACCTGATGGTGGCGATGGAGGTCGTGGCGGTCATATCTATGTCCGTGCCAATGGTAACTATTGGACACTTCTTCACTTGCGTTACGACCGCCATATAATGGCGACGTCGGGCGGATCGGGGAGTGCTAAGCGTTCGACTGGTGCTGATGGAGAAGACCGTATTATTGATGTTCCCGTTGGGACTGTCATCTATGATGCGGAGACTGGCGAGTTTATCATGGATCTCAGCCGTGATGGACAGGTAGAGATGCTTCTCAAGGGTGGTCGTGGTGGTCGTGGTAACACGCATTTCAAGACGTCTACCAATCAAGCGCCCCGCTATGCTCAGCCTGGTGAACCCGCTCAAGAGCGCACCGTCATCATGCAGCTCAAGATGCTTGCGGACGTAGGGCTGGTTGGCTTCCCTAATGCAGGGAAATCAACGCTCCTCTCTGTGCTGACTGCTGCTAAACCTAAGATAGCTAATTATCCCTTTACGACGCTAGAGCCTAACCTTGGTATGGTTTATTACCGAGACAATCGCTCTTTCGTCATGGCAGATATTCCCGGTATTATCGAAGGCGCATCCGAAGGACGCGGTCTAGGGCTACGCTTCCTGCGTCATATTGAGCGCAATGCGTTGCTCCTCTTTATGATTCCCGCCGATACGGAGCATATCGCTCGCGAGTATGAGATCCTGCATAGTGAGCTTGTCAAGTACAATCCCGAGCTTGCTCAGAAGCGCAAAGTACTAGCTATTACCAAGTGTGACCTCATAGACGAAGAGTTACAGGATCTACTTCGGGCAGAATTGCCCGAAGGTCTGCCTGTGATCTTCATCTCATCCGTAACGAATATCCGCATGGTAGAGCTCAAGGACCTTCTATGGAAGGAGCTAAGCCGTGAGACGAAGCATCGTGTCGAAAACATTGTCCACAAGGCAATGGATATTAAGAGCCTCGAATGGGATGATTGGGGCGATGCTCCTTCGCTTGCTGACGAGTCCGACGATGAAGAAGAGTGGGATGATATCGAACTAGACTGGGATGACGATTTCGAAGTCGATCCAGAGTAGCCGATTAGAATAGAATTTGTTTGCGACGCTTATCCCGATCTGCTGGGATAGGCGTCGCTTTCTTTTATCTAATGGTGAATCTCTTGCTTTGGTTAAGGTCGAGGGAATCTCTAGTAGTGTCCCTCTCATTTCTAGCTATTAGGAGCGTCGCAATCTCTCCTATGCAGAGAAAATTCTCTGCATAGCGCAGAAAAATCTCCGTATAGCGCAGAAAATTCTCCGCTATGCAGAGATTGTACCTCTCATTAAGCCAGTGGATACTAGGATGCAAACAGGGACGATTAGGCAATAAATGGTTACCTTTGTAGCTCTTCGTAATGTAAGACTAAGAGTAAGATACAACAAGTATTGCACAGATATGATTAAGACTAAGAATGCTAACGAAGCATCGTGGACAGATGTCTATACGTATGCCAAGTTACCCCAGGAGCTACGCAAGCTCGACGAACTAACTCACAACCTATGGTGGGTATGGTCTCCCAAAGCTCAAAACCTCTTCAAAGCACTCTCACCCGAACTGTGGGAGGCTACCGAAGGTAATCCCGTATTGCTGACGCGTCTGCTCTCTGAAGAGCAGATCCGAGCTATCTCAACGAATAAAACTCTCCTAGCACAGCTGGATGATGTGTACGCTGATTGGCGTGCATATATGGATGAACCCGCCGACATGGCGCGCCCTTCGGTGTCTTATCTCAGCATGGAGTATGGCTTGACTAATGTCCTCAAGATTTATTCTGGAGGTCTTGGCGTTTTGGCAGGGGACTATCTCAAGGAGGCTAGTGACAGTAACGTGCGTCTGACGGCTGTAGGTTTCCTCTATCGCTATGGCTATTTCACACAGGCACTCAGCACAGATGGCCAGCAGATCGCCAAGTACGAAGCTCAGGACTTCTCTCAGCTTCCACTAGAGCAGGTATTCGAGGCGGACGGTACGCCTATGACACTCGCTGTGCCATATCGTGAGCATACGGTTTACGCTCATGTGTGGTGTGTCAATGTCGGACGTATCAAACTCTATCTCCTCGATACAGACTTGCCATCTAATAGTGAGTGGGATCGCTCCATTACACATCAGCTCTATGGTGGCGATTGGGAGAATCGCATGAAGCAAGAGTTCCTGCTCGGTATCGGCGGTGTGCAGCTGCTCAATAAGTTAGGTATCCATACCGATGTCTACCATATGAACGAAGGGCACGCTGCCTTCATGAATGTGCAGCGCCTCCTAGACTTCGTAGAGGGGCAGAGTATGCCATTCGATCTCGCGCTAGAACTCGTACGTGCATCTTCTCTATACACGGTGCATACGCCCGTTCCTGCGGGACACGATTACTTTACTGAAGATCTCGTAGGGAAATATCTCGGACATATTCCCGAACGTCTCGGCATTAGCTGGCAGGAGTTCATGGATATGGGTCGTGAGCATCCTGGCACGGACGAGAAGTTCTCGATGAGTGCTTTTGCGCTTAACACCTGTCAAGAGGCGAATGGTGTAAGTAAGCTCCATGGTAAGGTGTCTCAGGAAATGTTTGCTCCCGTGTGGAGAGGCTTCTTCCCCGAAGAATTGCACGTGGGCTATGTGACCAATGGCGTACATATGCCTACCTGGACTGCTCCCGAATGGCAGGAACTATACTTCTCTACTTTCGGTAAGGACTTCATTCAGAAGCAGACGCTAGAGGACACTTGGAGCAAGATCAACGCTGTACCTAACGAAACCATCTGGAAGCTTCGCCAGACGCGCAAGCTCCATCTCATAGATCACATTCGCGGGTATTACGGCGAACGCTGGATAGCTAATAGCAATGATCCCGAAAGCACGAAGACGATCCTCGACAGTATCAATCCCAATGCGCTTCTGATCGGCTTCGGTCGTCGCTTTGCTACCTACAAGCGTGCGCACCTCCTATTTATGGATCTCGAGCGTCTAGAGCGCATCGTAAACAATCCTAAGTATCCCGTTCAATTCCTCTTCACCGGTAAGGCGCACCCCGCAGATGGCGGTGGTCAAGGACTCATTAAGCATATCCTAGAGATTAGTCGCCGCCCGCAGTTCCTCGGTAAGATTATCTTTCTAGAGAACTACGATATGCGCCTAGCCTCGAAGCTCATCTCTGGTGTGGATATCTGGATGAATACACCTACGCGTCCTCTAGAAGCCTCTGGCACATCTGGCGAGAAGGCAGAGATGAATGGCGTTCTCAACCTAAGCGTGCTTGACGGCTGGTGGTACGAGGGTTATCGTGAGGGTGCTGGCTGGGCACTCACGGATAAGCGTACATTCACAGATCAGTCACTCCAGGACAAGCTTGATGCTACGACGATCTATGATCTCATCGAGCGCGAGATCTGCCCGCTCTACTTCGGTGGACGTGGCGTCAAGCCCTATAGCGATGCTTGGGTTGATACGATCAAGCGCTCGCTCAATTATATTGCGCCTCATTACACGATGCGCCGTATGATGGACGATTATTATGAGCGATTCTACACCAAGCTCGCGAAGCGTTCGGCTCATATCTCAGCCAATGGCGGCACTATCGCGCGTCAGATCGTCGAGTGGAAGCAGCAGGTCGCAGCGCACTGGGACGAGCTACGTATCCTTAGCCTAGAGAATGCAGGTGTCGAAGGCATGCAAGCTGGCGGTCGTATGATCGGCGAAAACGAAATGATCAAGGTGGTACTCGACAAGGGAGCACTTGCCAGCGACCTTGAGGTAGAACTAGTCGTGGCACAGCAGGGCGCAGATGGCAAACTTCGCCTCGTCGAGACTAACCCTCTGACGCTCGAGAGTCGTGAAGGAAGCCGTGAGACGTTCGTCTTGAGCGAGCGCATTACGCGTCCAGGTAGCTACAGATTCGCTCTACGCATACTTCCTCATCATAGTGAGCTACCACATCGTATGGACTTCGCTTACGTACGCTGGGTTAATCTCTAGCTCTTAAGCAAGGTCACGACCAATATTCCCCAAGTGTGCGGGCAGAAATTCAATAGAATTTCTGCCCGTATGCGTTATAAAGAGCGTGTATTTGGTGTTAAATCCTGAAAGAAGCTCCATATTTGCCAAAGAACATATTTCATCTCTTGCGTAGAAAATGCGGATGACCGACCTTTGTAATCGAAATCATTATATCATCTTTTTCGTCTTAGTTATTGATCATTTCAAGGGTTAGCAGGTTGCTCGGGTAGAGTAGCCTGCTTGCTTTTTATATCTAATGCTGTGCTTATAAGTACTATTCAATCTTATGGTCTGTGTAGGATGGCTGGTTGGTGGATTTTAACCTTAGATTGCTTATAGATGCCGGCTCTCGTTTGCCTATACAACTAATAAATCTAGTACAAAGTCTGGATCAAGCTAGTTATCTCCTATAACGAATCTAGGCACACAGGTACAACTTACCTGTATGCCTAGATGGAATAGCTGCATGGATGAGCTCTAAACTACTACATCCTTACATGCTCTCCCGATTCCCTTGGCTAACTCGTGAGAGCTAGGAGTGCATGATCTAGATCTAGCTATCTCTTCTTGTAGGGGCGAAGCACAAATCGATGTTGTGATGCTTCACTACTGTGTGCTTGATTGTTAATCCAAGAGCGCATGTCACTTGCGTCAAAGAAAATGGTTTGGAAGAATCTGTTTTCGGGAGCTATAGCTATTGTTTGTCTTGCCCAGTAATCTCCGATCTGCTTATATCCAGCGGCAGAAGGGATATTGGTCGTGAATCCCTTGAGAGCAAATACTCGAGTGATCCCAGCACGTGCATCGAACCACTCATCAGTTAGTTGATCAATACTGGGGATGTTCGCATCACGCCCAATGAAAACAGCCTTAACTTCTAGCCGTACGGAGGTTGGACGACTTGCTGTCGAGATTCCGCCCCCTGTTGTTCCGACATCTCTAAATTTGTATCTATAAGCGGAAAGGTAGGCACCAGAGTTATAGCTGTTGTTTTCCGCATGTGCGATCGCAAACGCAGTGAACTTATCTATTTTGAGTTTCCAAACAGAATGCAATGGTATAGTACCAACCTGTTCTACAGTAGCATCCGAAATTTGTCCAGTAGCCCACAAGTTAGGCACGGACATGGCATAGGTTATGTTGCTTGGTGTAGTTATCGTCGGGTTTAGAATATGGAGGATACGATCTGACGGTGCAACGGCTTTGTATTGCTCCATAGAGGGGATCACGTAGTCTTCTCCGCCGATGGTGAAGAACTTATCCGATGCTGACATATTATCTCGTTCTGCTCTGGTGATGTAGCTTTTGTAATACTGGGCATTGGACTGCGGATCCAGGGCGAGATTGCCAGGGCGAAATGACGAGAAGGTGTTATCTGCGATATCATACTCGGCAAAGAAGTCAAGGGGCTGTTTGTAGTCTACGAGATCTGTAGCCACGTAATAGGCATAGCCACTCTTGAAGTCTGACGAGCGGCTAAATCCATTGTACTGAGAGATGGGGTAACGCGCCTGAGTCTGACTGCTCATGACTGCATTGTGTGACATCTTGAAGTGGTGCACCTTGACAGTACTAGTACCTATTCCTGTAGTTGGCATGCCCCAGATGACAAATGCTCTGCTTGAGTCAAAATTGTCAAGGCTAATTGTCTTCTCAAACGCTACGTCAGACAGCCTAGAGAAGATATATGGCTTTCCTGATGGTGTGCCAGACATAGGAGAGAAGTCTAATGTCCCGTGTTGCAATTGGGTAGAACTGAAAGATAGGGCTATATTAGCCTTAGGAGGTCTACCAAGGCGATCTAATGGAATTTTGTTTGAGAGCTTGACTTTGAGGAGTGTACCCTGAGGTTTAAATTGGAGATTAACCTTAGGTGCAGATTGATTTGCTCCAGCCACCACAAAAGGCTTCCAATCCGCTACGAGAGGAACGCGGATTTTGCTTGTATTGAGTGGGATCATCTAGAGTGTCGTCGTGTCGAAATGTAACCTTGGTACGTGTCGCATCAAGGATACCACCTCCTGCTATAGCAGCGATATACCATGTCTCACCAGCTTGTGGGAGATTGCTTGTGGCTACCGCTGAACCCGTATATAAGTCATGGATATGTGAACCAGCCATTGTGAGCTTGATAGCGCCTTCGCTGCCAGAGGCTATCCACTTGAGCTTAGTGTAGAATTGGCGCGTTCCGCTTGCATTGCGGATGAAAGCGTGTGTTGTTCAGTCGGACCCTGCCAGAACAAACTTTGGTTTGTCTGCATTGCTAAGGCCAATGGCTCTCAGATCGTCGCTGTCATCGCCTTCTCCATACTGGGCGGAGAGAGAAAGTGAAATATTACCAACAGGCGTTTCTTCAGTAGGTGGCTGAGGTGTGATGACCTCTGCTGTGCGCTCAGACGAACAGGAGGTAAGTAGCATAAGCCCTAGGAAGAAAGCTGATATTATATTACGGATAGTATTCATAATCAGTGCTGAAATATTAAAGTCCATCAAATTCGTCTCCATCGCCGAAGTCGCTCACGCTACCCTCGCTAGATAGGTCGATAAATAGATTGTTAGCTTTGAGAAATAATACTATAGAGCTCGGCAGGGCTGACGCATTAAAAGCTGAGCACGGTAATTTGCTCGGGGGTGCTGCGACTAAGCTTCTTCTGCAGGCGAGGGATTGATAGCCCTGTTTTCTCCCTTAAATGCATCAAGATAAAGAGGTTAATCTTGAGGACAA
>JBHACZ010000101.1:0-4524 GCA_041854825.1 Porphyromonas sp.
CAAATTACCGTGCTCAGCTTTTAATGCGTCAGCCCTGAGAGATAGCATCGTCTTCAAGGAATTCCATACCACGGGAGCAGTTCACTCGGCTAAGGTGCGTGCCTGGACTAAGGGCTCGGGTGGTGCCACTGCTAGGGATGAGGAGGCTAGCGTTACGGGCTGGGTATCGGCTGGGAGCCATCTCTTTCCTTATCGAAGCCTCAAGCTAACGGATAGCCTCTCTCTCGTGATGGCAGATCCCGAGCCCAAGCAGTATAGTAGTCACGTGATGCTGTATGCAGAGAATGGCGATATAGATAGTGCCGTGATCCAGGTCAATGAACCACTCCGCTATCGTGGCTGGTACATCTATCAGCTCGGGTATGACAAGGAGCGTGGTCGCTGGAGTACGATGTCGGAGTTTGAGCTCGTACATGATGAATGGCTTGCCGGAGTGTACGTCGGCATTGCCATGCTTTTCCTCGGGGCGCTATGTCTTTTCGTTGGACCTCTGCCTGTATCATCTTCATCTACAAACGAAGGGCTATGATTGATCTACTTCCTCTTCTTGACTGGACGCACTTCGTGTGGTTTGCGTTGCCCTGCGTCCTTATCCTCGTTGCTTCGGCTATTGCCTCGCTTCGGCATAAGCGTGGACTTGCTATAGGACTCGGTGTGGTGGCTCTGCTTGTATTGGCATTCTTCATCGGGGGGATGTGGCATTCGCTAGAGCGTCCGCCTTTGCGCACTATGGGCGAGACGCGTCTGTGGTATTCTTTCTTCGTGATCGTGGCAGGGCTGGTGGTGTATATTCGCTGGCGGTATGTGTGGATCCTAAGTTTCTCGGGTGTGCTGTCGTCTGTGTTTATGTTCATCAACATGCTCAAGCCCGAGATCCACAATAAGACGATGATGCCAGCGCTCGAGAGCCCATACTTCGTGCCTCACGTGATCTCATACATTTTCGCTTATGCTCTGCTAGGGGCGGCTTTACTTGTCGGGATATACGTTCTGATCCGCGCGCGTCGGGATCATTCACTAGACGTGCGGGGGCTAATAGCTACGAGTGACAACCTAGTCTATACAGGGTTGGCATTTCTCATGATCGGTATGTTTCTAGGGTGTGTGTGGGCGAAAATGGCTTGGGGGACGTATTGGGGATGGGATCCGAAGGAGACCTGGGCAGCTGTTACATTCCTAAGCTACCTACTCTTTGTGCATCACAGGCTTTACCGCCCGAGGGACTACCGAATGAGCTATTTGCTTCTAGCCCTTAGCTTTCTGTTCTTGCAGATATGCTGGTATGGGGTTAATTACCTACCCTCGGCACAGGGTGCTAGCATACATACCTATACCAATTGACA
Organism: Porphyromonas sp.; assembly: GCA_041854825.1. Classification (GTDB taxonomy): domain Bacteria; phylum Bacteroidota; class Bacteroidia; order Bacteroidales; family Porphyromonadaceae; genus Porphyromonas. The sequence goes on from JBHACZ010000101.1 coordinate 1,344, forward strand.
GTCTCACCCTTGGATGGGTGGACAGCTATTAAGATTAGATCTCGATAAGGCTAGGCGCCTCTCGCACGCTCGATAGTAGCGCTCGGGAGGCGTCTCAGTATGAGTGTACTCTATGGAGTGGTACGCACTGATGGATATCTGGCTGTTAGGCTCCGAGATGTCTGGTCTTAGCGTTGGCTTGGGCTGCATGTAGACGTAGTCCTCGTCTCTCTACTGAGCACTCCCATGACACTTCAGTAGGGAGGCGGAGGACACTTCACTGATGTCTCGCCTGACACTTCGGTGATGTCTTCTCGGACACTCAAGTAGGGACTCGGGCGACTACCTACTTGGGTGTCGGGGGAGTCCCTACTTGAGTGTCGGGGGAGACTTACCTTGGGTGTCGGGAGAGTTTCAAGGTGTTAGTCATCGCTTACGCGTGCGTATACGCGCGCACGCGCACGATTATCTTCGGTCTCGGGATACAAGGCGAGGAGAGGCTGGCGCGCCGTGAAGGTCAGACGTGGTATGCTCTTTGCTCTTACGATAGGGTATGCGGTGGGGCGTTCGGCTTCATCCGCACTGGCATAAGCAAACAAATAGATAAAACAATAGAGCAATGAGTGAAGAAGTAAAGTCCAGCGCCCACGAGGAGGAGGTGCTCGAACAGGCGTCAGCTCCCACGAGCGAGCAGGCTAATGAGCAGACAGAAGGGCAGGCTGATGGTACTCCATCTGACGATATGGCACATGAGCCTGACACTAAGGCAACTGCTGAACCCTCACTGGAGGAACAGCTGGCGCAGCTACGCGATACCCACCTGCGTCTGATGGCAGAGTATGACAACTACCGCAAGCGCACGCTCAAGGAGAAGAGCGATCTCATCCGCCATGGCGGAGAAAGCGCACTGCGCGAACTCATCCCAGTAGTGGACGACCTAGACATTGCTCTGGCGAATATCGATACCACGGATGATATTGACGCAGTCCGCGAGGGCGTGCGTCTGATCTATAGCAAGTTCACAGACTATCTCCTGCGTCAGGGTGTCAAGGCTATCGAGACCCAGGGTTCAGCCTTCGACGAAGAGCTACACGAGGCGATAGCTACTTTCCCCGCCCCTACAGAGGAGCAGCGCGGGCAGATCATTGACTGCGTCAAGAAGGGCTATATGCTACACGATAAGGTGCTCCGCCACGCAAGTGTGGTCGTCGGTCAGTAGTCGGCTTTTTATTAAGACAGAATTTACTGCAAAGCAATGGCAAACAAGAGAGATTACTATGAAGTGCTTGGTGTAGACAAGCAGGCTTCGGAGGACGTACTGAAGAAAGCCTACCGCAAGCTTGCCATCAAGTATCATCCAGATAAGAATCCTGGCGATAAGGAGGCTGAGGAGAAGTTCAAAGAGATCGCTGAGGCATATGACGTGCTGAGCGATCCGCAGAAGCGTGCTAGATACGACCAGTTCGGTCACGCAGGTGTCGGCAGTAGTGCTGCTGGCGGTGGCTTCGGTGGCGGGATGAGTATGGAGGATATCTTCAGCCGTTTCGGTGATATCTTCGGCGGTGGCTTCGGTGGAGGTTTCGGTGGCTTCGGAGGTTTCCGCGCGGGTCCACAGCGTCAGCGCGGGTCGGATCTGCGGGCACGCGTCCGTCTTACCCTTGATGAGATTGCCAACGGAGTAGAGAAGAAACTCAAGGTCAAGAAGCACGTCCACTGCTCACACTGTAAGGGCGAGCAGACGACTGAGCCCGACGGCAAGCAGACCTGTAAGACGTGCGGTGGTCAGGGTGTCGTGATGCAGATTCAGCGAAGCCTCTTCGGCGATATGCAAGTACAGACGACTTGCCCCACGTGTCAAGGCACTGGCGAACAGATAATCAAGCCCTGCGCTCATTGTCAGGGACGTGGAACAGAAGTGGGAGAAGAAGTCGTTAGCTTCCGCATACCTGCCGGCGTGGCAGAGGGTATGCAGCTCACGGTGCAAGGCAAGGGCAATGCTGCGCCTCGCGGAGGTGTGCCAGGGGATTTGCTTGTCGTAATGCAGGAAGAGGAAGATCCTAATCTGATTCGCAATGGCAACGACCTTATCTACAACCTACTGGTGTCTCTGCCGAAGGCGACCTTCGGCGGTCAAGTCGAGGTGCCCACCGTAGGCGGTCGTGCCCGCATGACGATAGATGCAGGTACCCAGAGTGGCAAGATGCTACGCCTGCGTGGTAAGGGGCTACCCGATGTCAATGGCTACGGACGGGGAGACCTGATAGTCAATATCAATGTCTATACGCCCACGGAGCTGAGCCGCGAGGAGCGTGAGCTCCTAGAGCGTCTCGCTGAGCAACCAGGTATCGAGCCCACCGAGGAAGCACGCGCTGAGCTCGATCGCCGCTACCGAGATATGCTCCGCTAGGGATCGAGTCTCCGACACAATACTTAGAAGCCATACGCGTGGCACCAGGCACGACAGATGTCTCCTCCGGTACTCGCGTATGGTTTCGCTGTGTCCAAGAAGGAACTCTAGGTGAACCATTAGCGGGCAAAAAGCATTTATAAGACAAAACGACAAATAGCAAGAGTCCAATGCAAGATCAGAATTTGACTAAGCCCCGGAGCCTAGTGCTCGTTATCTTCGGGGGGTCAGGCGACCTAACCAAGCGCAAGCTCATACCTTCGCTCTATCAGCTCTTCAAGCAAGGCAAGCTCCCTGAGCGATTTGCCGTGCTCGGTGTCGGGCGCACTGAGTATTCGGACGAAGCCTATCGCCCGTACCTAGATAGCAACCTCCGCACATATCTAGCTGAGGGTGAATATGACGAGTCTCTGGCTCATCAGTTCCTCTCGTCGGTGCATTACTTAGCTATCGATCCTGACTTGGAGAGCGATTACCCTCGCTTGAAGGCACGACTCTCGGAGCTAGATGAGCAGATAGACAATCCTGCCAACTATATATACTACCTCTCTACGCCTCCCTCCCTCTATGGTGTCATTCCTCAGAATCTCGCCAGCGTGGGGCTCAATCGTGAGGAGTGCGATGGTGAGGACGGGCGCTGTCGTCTCGATGCCCTCCGTGGTGAGGATGGAGTGCCTCGTCCGATTAGGCGTATCATCGTCGAGAAGCCTTTCGGCACTGACCTCGCCTCTGCACGAAGGCTCAACGAGATATATCGTGAGTACTTCGCAGAGCACCAGATCTACCGCATCGACC
>JBHACZ010000102.1:0-38521 GCA_041854825.1 Porphyromonas sp.
ATCCATCCCCTCGATAACAATATGCTCACGCATGAGCGTCTCGGCATCAGCGCTGAGGATGCGCGGTGCGGAGAGGAACTGATGCACGAGATGGTGGTAGAAGTCCCACGCTACATCTCTACGCTCCCGCTCCGATAGCTCGGGCAGGCACAGACGCAGGTTCTCTGCTACGACTGCACGGCGGTAACGCACGACGGCATAGAGGATGACTGCTAGCACTCGGCTTAGCAGGCCGATGCACCACCACGGGAGTCGTGCTAGGGTGCTGTAGGCGTGTCGGTATATGGTCGCTCGCTTCATGGGAGAGGGTGCAATGTTATTCGATGAGTAGTAGGCTCGCCTCGTGGAGGCGGGTCGGGGTGAGGTGGGAGACGCCCCCCTGTAGCTCGGGGTCGAAGGGGCGTGCTACCCGCACATAGTTGTCGCTATAGCCCGTCATCAGTCCATCTTCGCGCTGTCCGTACTCCCAGATGATGCGCAGAGGGCGTCCGATCTGACTGCGGTAGAATGCCTCGGTCTTCTCGTCCGAGAGCCTCTGCAGGAGTTGGCTACGGCGATGTCGTTCGCGGGTGTCTACGATGTAGGGGATGCGTAGGGCAGCTGTCCCTCTACGCTCGGAGTAGCTGAAAACGTGTAGCTGAGAGAAGGGCAAGCCCTCGAGATAGGTGTAGGTCTCGTCGAAGTACTCGGGCAATTCGCCCCGCGTGCCTACGATGACATCGATACCGATGAAAGCATGAGGCATGCGCGCTCGGATATACGCCACACGACTATCGAAGAGGGCGCGGTCGTAACGCCTGCGCATGAGCCGAAGGACCTCGTCACTCCCGCTCTGTAGAGGGATGTGAAAGTGTGGGGCGATACGGCTACTGGTGGCGCAGAGGTCGATGATGTCCTCGCTGAGGAGATTGGGCTCGATGGAGCCAATGCGTAAGCGGTCGAGTCCGTCGAGACCATTGAGGGCGGTGAGGAGGTCAAGGAGGGTTTCGCTTGTCCCCTGCCCGAAGTCTCCGATATTGACACCCGTCAGTACCAGCTCGCGTGCGCCAGCCTCGACGGCTTGCCGTGCCGTCTCGAGGGTCTCGGCTACGCTTGCGCTACGGCTTCGTCCTCGGGCGCGGGGGATGGTGCAGTAGGTGCAGTGGTAGTCGCACCCGTCCTGTACCTTGAGGAAATGGCGTGCGCGCTCCTCGGTGGAGACGCTCGGGCGGAAGGCAGTGATGTCCGCCGTGCGGGTGGCGACGATGCGTGGGGCGTCGGGACGTGCCTCTGCCCTCTGTCTAAGGAGATCGGGGATGTCGAGCTTGTGCTCTGCCCCTACGACGAGATCCACGCCCTCGATATCTGCTACCTTCTCGGGGCTCAGCTGGGCATAGCACCCTGTCACGATGACGAAGGCGCCTGGATGCTCACGCCGTGCCTTGCGGATGGTGTAGCGACACTTGCGGTCTGCCAGCTCGGTGACGGAGCAGGTGTTGATGACGCAGATGTCTGCCTGCTCACCTGTGCGTGCAGAGCGGATGCCGAGGTCTAGGAGGCTACGCCCAAGGGCGGAGGTCTCGGCGAAGTTGAGCTTGCACCCTAGGGTGTAGTAGGCGGCAGTCTTGCGTTCGAATACGTTCTCGTCGGTCATGTATGGAGCGTCTTAGTCGGGCTTCGCTGCCGAGCGCACGGCACGGATGGGAGCTATGTAAAATCGTGTGGTGAGTACCAGCGACAGCCCTAGACCCCAGTAGAAGCCCAGGATAAATTCGTCACTTACCCAGCCCGAGATCCTTAGCCCGAAGCCCATCCCCATCATCAGGGGCATGATGAGCCACGACGACGGGCGGAAGCATCGATAGAAGGGTAGTCGCACCTCTCCGCTTGTCTGTATCGCCTCGATCCCCTTGCGCGCTACACGTGGGAAGACGAATCCCGAGAAGAAGGCGAAAGCTACGGCGAACCACCCCAGCGACCAGAGGCTGGGGGCGAAGGCGATGGTGCGGACGATGTTGAGCACGTTGAAGCCTGCGAAGAGCCAGAAGGCGATCGCTAGGCGGTAGAGACCGATATGGGTGAGCATGGTGGGGCTATTCGTCAAGGCTCTCGTCTGTCTCTGCGAGCATCTCATCCAGCGAGGGGATGTTTAGCTCCTCGATGGGGCGCGCTGAGACGGGATCTGCGCTGAGGGTGTCGGTGGGCGTGATGGCGACGCTATAGCCGAGGGCTGCGAAAGCCTCGTTGAGGGCAGCGATCACCTTGCCGAAATCCTCCTCATATATATGTATGCGCTGGCGGTCGCGCCCGCCTCCTCCAGGTGTCGCAGACTTGCACTCAGAGAGCGAGATGAATTTGCTCCCATTGCGGTCTTGCTTGGCATCGACGAAATAGACGCGGTGACCAGCCTTGACCACCCGACTGCTTAGCTCCTGCATCTTGCCGTTATTCTCTTTTCTCATCTAGTGTCGTGTAGCTATCTATGAATCTTATACAAAGATCCGAAAACCCCACAAGTCCTGCAAGCTTCCTCCCTGCCGAATGGGTTGAGCGGGCGCAGGGGAAGACATTTGCTCTGTGCGCTGTGCCTCTTCTTCTCGCCTTCTCTGTGGACAACTTCGTCTACTGCCGTGAGAGAAGTTGAGTTCACGTCGTGGTCTGTACAGTTCACGTCGTGGTCTGTATAATTCACGTCGTGGTCTGTACAGATCACGACGTGAACTGAAGAAGTTTCGCCTTGAGAGTGGGGGGATACCCAGCTTGCAGGGTGAGCTTTCGATCGGGTGCGTCTGTGCCTTCGCTTGCCTAGGGTCTTGGGGGAGCGTGCGGAGGGGTGATGCCTATTCGCCTACGTATGGAAAGAAGTGACTACCTTTGTGTTACCCGCATGGCGGGAAGGCATAACGATCATGACAATCGAAGCAAACGAAAGATGATAAATAGAATACTTACCCTGGTCTGCGTGACAGGGCTGAGCACCTCTGCGCTAACTGGGCAGGAGCCACCTCCCCAGGTGGTAGGCTCTGCAGGTGGCGAGGTGTCGCCTGCGCTCACTCGCCTGGTGGAGCGGGTCAAGGTCTCGGGCTATATGCAGGCACAGATGGAGTATGGTGGAGGCGAAGCATCGCTGGGTGTCGGTGGTGCGAACCCCGATCCGAGCCAGAGCTACAGCCGTGTCGGCATTCGTCGCGGACGGCTCAAAGCGACCTATACGGAGCGGTCTCTATCTGCTGTCGTGCAGATAGATGCTACCGAGCGGGGCATGGGGCTCAAGGAAGCGTATGTGGCGGTGCAGATGCCGTGGCTGAGGGCGCTACGCCTTCAGGTCGGCGGGTTCGATCGCCCTTTTGGCTACGAGGTCGGGTATTCGTCCACAGAGCGTGAGACGCCCGAGCGTTCGCGTGCCTTCCGTGCGCTCTTCCCCGATACGCGCGATCTCGGTGCGATGCTTAGCCTGCGTGCGCCCGAGTCTTCGCCTTGGCACGTCTTGAGGCTGGATGCGGGTATCTTCGCAGGCAATGGCATGAAGGCGGAGGCGGATGATCGCCGTGACTTCGTGGGGCGTGTCGCCCTTGCGCCTCGTCTAGGTCGAGATGTTAGCCTCTCCGTTGGTGCATCCTATTACCGCGGGAGCGTGTACCAGGGGACGGATCGTGTCTACAGCATGCAGGCAGGGGCGTTCGCACGAGACATGAGCCTTGACCACGTCGGAGGCTATGCCCGCAGGGAGTATGTCGGGCTAGATGCTCAGCTGCGCCTTGCCAGCCCTCTAGGCAAGACGCGCCTCGCCTGCGAATGGTATGCGGGGACACAGCCTGGGAACGAGAAGAACTCTCTTAGCCCAAACTCCGCCTCCCTTCCCAGCCACGATATCTATATCCGTCCGATGGCGGGGGGCTACGCCATGCTGACGCAGTCGCTGGGGAAGCTTCCGCTGACGGCGGTGCTACGCTACGACTGGTACGACCCCAATACCGACCTGTCTACCCACAGCCTTGCCACTGCGGGCGATGTCGCCTATAGTACCCTAGGGCTGGGCGTGGTCTGGGATATACAGCGCGCCCTGCGCCTTACGCTCTACTACGATAGCGTCCGCAGTGAGCGCACTACGCACCTCTCGGGCTATGTCAGGGATCGGGATGATGATGTGCTGACGGTGCGCCTGCAGTACCGATTCTAGGAGTGTCTAGGGTGTCTAGGGGTGTCGATGCTCGGAGACAAAATGCCTTATAAATTTGGTAGGTACAGAAGTAATTACTACTTTTACGCATTCGCCCTTTGCAGAATCGCTCTCTGAGACTGCCCGAGCGATCAAATGTAAACTCATATGGAGAACGCTCTTCCGCTGGGAGGGCGTTTGTCCGTACGTATAGCTATCTATATAACTAACAATAAGAAATGATGAAAATGAAGACTCTACTCTCTTCACTGGCGACGCTGGCTCTGGTGAGTCTGGTAAGCCTCTCTGCGGTGGCGCAGGATTACCCTGCCAATCGCATCGTACTCAAGGTGCGCCCCAATGCTAAGGCTGTACGCTTCAGTATCCGTGTGGGCGAGACCGTTCCTGCTGTCAATGTGTACTACAACGATGGTAGCATTACCCCCACGTCTGTCCCTAACAGCCTATTCGGTGGAACTGATGTTCAGACCGTAGACTATACGTTTACCACTCCTAGCGCGTCAGAGCGTGAGATCGCTATCGATGCCGAGGAACTTATCACCCTCCGCATATCTGGCGGTACGACCGATGCACTCGGGATCAATGGTTTCAAGGAAATCATCGCTCCTAAGCTGGTGAACCTACAGGCTGCAAACCTCTTCCTTGAGGAGCAGGAGCTTCTAGACCTGAGTAAGGCTCCTGAGCTCGTAAATCTCGACCTCTCATTCACGGGTATCCGTAAGGTAGAGCTACCTAAGAACAGCAAGCTAGAGAAGATCGCGATCTCTCCTCGCTTCAACATGCCTCCCACGACTGGTCTAGAGTACATCAACCTCGGTGAAGCTCTTGCGCTCAAGACGCTCTCTATCCCAGAGTCTCGCCTCGATACCATCGACCTCAGACGCAACGTGAATATCGTGGAGCTCAACGTGAGCAACGGCTATGCCTATGTCGGCTCAACCCGTGTGCGCGTGCGTGCTATCCTCGGTATCAAGGATCTTAACCTAACGTCATTCACTGGTCACTCCAATAACCTTGGCTTCGATCAGCTCCCTAACCTCGTGGGTCAGGCAGTGAATGGCCCTCAGGACTACGTGCAGACCACGTACTACCTCAACCCCTCTAAGATCAACAACAACGTCGTAGACCTCAAGCACCTCAAGACGGCTAAGGGTATCAATACGGCAGAGAAGGAAACGACCTTCGTGTGGCAGATGGCGCGCGTGAAGCAGGGAGCAGATGGCAAGTATGTCTATGACCTGCTAGCTCCCAACAATACCTACCAGTTTGATGCTATCCCCGAGGATAAGTACACGGTCAATAGCCTCGGCGAATACACGTTCGACCCCAGCATCATGGTAGTGGATGGTAAGGACGGCACGAAGGTGCGTCGCATCCGCTTCCAGATGAGCAATGCAGAGGCGTACCCAAGTATCCGCAAGGCTGGCACGACGTACTACAATAACCTCATCGCACAGAGTATCGAGGTAGTAGACCCTGCTACGACTTCATCTATCGAAGTCTTCAACTCTGCTTCTCCTGCTGTAGTAGGTGTAGCTGGTGGCGTGCAGTTCACGAGCGAAGCTACTGGTCTGGCTCAGATCTTCGCCCTCGATGGTAAGATCATCTACCAGGGCGAAGCTACTGGCACGGTATCTCTCCCCAGTGGTATCTACATCGTCCGCACAGGTAAGACGGCTACCAAGGTTGCTATTAAGTAACCACGTCCCCCTTGGTCGCTTCGCCTAAGGCAAGCTACCCTCAACGCAATCGCCCCGTGAGACAGCTGATGTCTCACGGGGCGATTGCGTTGAGGGGTAGTGCGAGCTATGGTGATTACTCCTCGGAGGACTGGGCGGTGCGTGCCTCGTCGAACTTCGCGCGCATCGTCGGGTTACCGCGCGTGAGCTTCTTGATCGTGAGGGCTTCCGCTTTGTCATTGGCAAGGCGGAGGTTGTTCTCGCTAGAGGTGAGTGCTTTCTTGATCTTCTGTAGGTGGAGGATGGACTTGTCGATCTCGTCGATGGCTTCCTTGAACTTCTCGCTGGCAATGCGGTAGTTGCGTCCGAATTTCTCTTGGAAGTCGAGTAGTTCGTTCTCGAAGTTCGATACGTCTACATACTGACTCTCTGCAATGGCAAGCTTCTGCTTATACTCGAGAGACTTGCGACTTGTCTGTAGGAGGAGGGTGATCAGTGGGATGAAAAACTGGGGACGAATGACGTACATCTTCTCATAGTCGGGGACACTGACGATCCCTTGGTTGTAGTACTCACTGTCAGGTTCGAGGAGCGAAACGAGCACGGCGTACTCGCATCTCTTGTCACGGCGATCCTTGTCGAGCTTCTTGAAGAAGTCTCGGTTGGACTTGCCCGCAGCGGTCGTGTCAGACTGGTTCTTCATCTCGAACATGATGGAGATGTACTCTGTGCGCTCGGCATCTAGCCCGAAGTCTCGGAAGATGAAATCACCCTTCGTTCCCTCGATGGCGTTATTGTCCTTCTCGAAGGTGGCATTGGGGAGGTAGGGGCGTATATACTGCTCGTAGGCTTGGGCACAATGGATCTCGAGGGTCTCGCCGAGCATCTTGGTAGAGAGCTGTGCCTTGTGGTTGCGCAGTCGCTCGACTTCGTCCTTCTCGACCTGGAGGAGGATCTTGTACTTCTCCTCGATCTGACGCTCGTGGTTCTCTGCCTTGGTCTGTGCGCTGTCGATCTCCCCCTGGAGGCGACTGATCTCTAGCCTCTGCGTCTGGATCTCTTTCTCGGCACGGCTCTGCTCCTCTAGGCGAGCAATGTCGATCTTGCCCTCGGTCGTCTTGATCGTGGCCTGTAGCTCCGCGATGACTTTCTCTCGCTCGGCGAGGGCTAGGCTGATGTCGGTCTGCTTTTGCTTCTCGCCCTGCTCCAGCTGGGTGCGTAGCTGAGTGATGAGGGTCTCGTACTCTTGCAGGCGCTTGGTGGCTTGCTTCTGCTCCTCTAGGATGGCGATGTTTATCGCGCCTTCGTGGGCTTGGATGGTGGCATGCAGCTCGGCGATCTGCTTATCCCGTTCGGCAAGGGCGAGGCTGAGCTTGGCTTCCTTTTGTTCGTCTAGGCTGTCGAGCTGGGTCTTGAGGCGTGTGATCTCGCCCTCGCGCTGTAGGACGAGCTGCTGCATCTCTCCTTCTCGCTGGGTCAGCTCTTGATTCTTGGCATTGAGCTGGTCGAGGAGTTTGCGTTCGGCAGTGGCGACGGCGGCTTTGGTCTCTGCCTCGTGTTGCTTGCCGAGCTCGGTGAGGCGACGGCTAACTTCAGCCTCGAACTCTTGGTTCTTGACTTGGCTAACGATGGCGGCATAGCCTGCTTCGTCTACGGTGAATGCGCTTCCGCACTGGGGGCATTTGAGTTCCTTCATACAAGGGGTCTTGCGCTCTAGAAGTGAATGGATGCTGTGAATCAGTCTCGCAAAGATAACAAGCATTGTCGAGAACGACCGCCTCCTCCCTGCGACGCTCTCGTTCGATGCCTTGATACGCCCCCGATATACACCTTGATACTCCTCGGACACTCAAGTAGGTACTCCCTCGACACTCAAGTAGGGAGGCGAGGGACACTCAAGTAGGGACTTCCCCGACACTTCAATAGGGACTCCTCGGACACTTCAATAGGGAGGCAGGAGACACTTCAATAGGGACTCGGGGGAGTCATCACTGAAGTGTCGGGGAAGCCTTCGGTGCTTAGTCAGCCTCACGCGTACGCGCGCGTATGCCCGCGCACACGTTATATCTTCGGTCTCGGAGAGGTCAGATTCGGTCGGAGGGGTTAGAGTGGTCTGATCGGCTAGACCCGTCTGATGGGGTAGGGTGGAGCGCCTTCGGAGCGGGATGCTGATGGGGATGAGGCGAGAAATGAGTAACTTTGTACTCGTATATCCTGTTATACCTAGACAAAGGAAGTAGAGAATTTATGATAGCTTATCTCAGAGGGACGATCTGTGATGTCACCCCCACGAGCCTCGTCGTCGAATGTGCGGGCGTAGGGTACGAAGTGAATATTTCGCTGACGACCTACAGCGCACTGCATGCACTGAGGGAGGGTAAGGTGCTGATCACGGAGGTCATCCGTGAGGATGCGCATCTGCTCTACGGCTTTGCGACCGAAGGCGAGCGGGAGCTTTTTGGGCTTCTGACGAGTGTCTCGGGCATTGGTCCGAATACGGCACGCGTTATCCTCAGCCGGTACAACCCCGCAGAGCTGAACTCTATCCTTGCCCTCGGGCAAGTCGATGCCCTCAAGGCGGTCAAAGGCATTGGGCTCAAGACCGCTCAGCGCATTGTGCTAGAGCTCAAGGGTAAGCTACAGATCGACGAGAGCAATGCCAAGCTCACCCCTGCGATGGCTGCTCATGGAGCCCTCTCAGGGCAGGTGCAGGAGGAGGCTACGGGCGCGCTCAAGATGCTCGGCTTCCCCGATGCTGCCGTGACGAAGGTCGTGCGTCAGCTCCTAGGCTCAGACCCAGCCCTTAGCGTCGAGCAAGTGATCAAGCAGGCACTTAAGCTCCTCTAACTCCTTAGCGGATTCCCTCAAGACAATGAAAGAGAAGATCGTCGCACTATACCGTACCCTCGTGGACAAATGCACCACCTGGGGCATACGGCTTGCCCAGTGGGACAAGCGGCACTGGAAGGCAAAGTTTGGCATTGCTCTGGCGATAGTCGCCATGTATGCCTTCTTCACAGGTAGGCATACGCTCATCGAGTACTATCGCCTGGGCTCTCGTGAGAGCTTCCTCCGTGAGCAAATGGATATTTACCAGCCGATGCTGGCTGCCGATAGCGCCCGCCTCCTGCAGATCAAGTCGCTTGGGCGACAGGTAGAGCATGTGGCACGTGAGCTGTATCTGATGAAGTCCCCAGGTGAGGATATTTATCTGATCAAGCTCGACAGCGAGCAGACACAGGACTAGCCATGCCACAGACGACAAGCGAGATGGATAGATACCGCTACCTCTATATCGCCAGCACACTCCTCCTGCTCATCGGAGCAGCGACAGGGATCGCACAGTCGCTGGCGATGGACATCGTGTACCTCGTGGGGGCACTCGGCTATGGGCTGTACTACGTCCTAGTGCCTACCGACGGGCTGGAGCTTAGGATGCGTAGACTTGTGCGGATGAACGTGTTCGCCGCCCTGCTCTTCATCCTCTCTGCCGTGGCACGCCTCGGAGTGCTAGATGCCTATGGCTCACAGCTGTGGGTGGTTTGCCTATTACTAGGCCTAATATTTATGGTCTACGCCAGCGTCATCCCGATGCTCGGTAAGGACCGCACTAACGAAGACAAGAATTAAATGAGTAACAATAACAAGGCGTCTCGCCTCAAGCTACCTCGTCAGGCACGCCCCCATCACCACTTCACCGTGGGCGAAGGAGAAGAGCGTGGGCTACTTGCCTATCTCTCTGAGGTGGCACTGGCAGATCGTAGCCATACGACGGTCAAGCAGATCCTGCGCGACCGCTATATCTCGGTCAATGACGAACCCATGACCAAGTGGGATCACCTCCTGCAGGTCGGCGACCGTGTGACCCTACACCCTGCGCCACTACCTGCCACGCTGACGCACAAGCACGTCGAGATCCTCTGGCAGGATGACGAGCTGGTCGTTATCTACAAGAAGGCTGGCATACCGACTGTCGCCAGTGGTGAAGAGCGTGACGTGACGGCTATGCAGGTCGTCTCGGACCATCTCAAGAAGTTTAACCCCCGTGCGAAGGTCTTCCTGCTCAATCGTATCGACAAGGATAGTGCAGGCTTCGTCCTCATGGCGAAGACCGAGTCACTCCAGCACGAGATGAGCGACCACTGGGATCGCTATGTCAAGCGTCAGCAGTTCGTGGTGGCAGTCGAGGGACAGCTTGCCGAGGCAGAGGGTTATCTCGCGCCTCCTACTCCAGCCGACGAGAAGCGTAAGCCCAGCCGTAAGGTGCAGGGCGGAGTGTCGGCAGGCGAAGCGCGCTACCGCACGCTGATGACCACGGATACGGGTGCGCTCCTTACGGTTCAACTTCAGCGCGGGCGAAACAACCGCCTGCGCAAGCAGTTTGGCGAACTGCGTCGCCCCATCCTCGGCGACTGGCGCAATGGTAGCCGTCGCAGTGACCTCGGCTGTGTGGCGCTAGAGATGACCGCCCTCTCCTTCGTCCATCCGACGACAGGACGGCAGTACGACTTCGACCAGCCTGTGCCAGGGCGCTTTCGTCAGTGGCTACGTGAGCCACTCCCCGAACGTACGGAGCGCAAGCGTTAGCCCCGTGGCTCGTACGGGCAGAGGCTCGTGATCGGGGCGAGAGGCTGTGCCTGCCCTCGGTCTTATCTTCAGACATCACTACTATCCCTTATATATGAAATTTATGATTCGTGTACCTAGGTACCTGATCGGAGTGCTCACGCTGCTCCTGTCCCTCGGTACGGCTCTGGGGCAGATGCCATCAGTAGCGGATGCGGTTCGCTGGCAGCGGAGCATCCAGTCTGTAAGCCCTAGCGAGGCAGACATCGTATTCACGGCTAGTCTTAGCCCAGGCTTCCACCTCTATGCGACGGACGTAGACCCCGAGGTGGGACCTACGCCTACGTCTATCCTCGTCGATAAGATCGTGGGAGGCGAACTCGTGGGCAAGCTCACGGCAGAGACTAAGCCTACGAGCAAGTATGACCCCAATTTCGAGGCGACGCTCGCCTTCCATACAGGTAAGGTGAGCTTCCGTCAGCGCGTCCGTGTGACTAACCCTGCGACGTTCACCTTCGTTGGTGCGCTCAAGTTTATGGTCTGCAATGATGAGATGTGCTTCCCTCCCACGAATGATGAATTTGCATACAACGCAACCCAGCTGGGACTGGCGAATGCTCCCGTCGTAGCGGGCGAAGCGCCTGCCATGGAGGAAGCTCCTTCTTCGGCCGATAGCCTCACTGCCGAAGGCTCTGCGGAGGCTGCCCTAGGTGCAGAGAGCGATCTGTGGGCTTCGTCGATAGAGGATCTACGCGCTCTGGGCGATGTTAGTCTCATGCAGGCAGACTCGTCTCTCTGGATGATCTTCGTCTATGGCTTCCTCGGGGGGCTGATCGCGCTCATTACGCCCTGCGTGTGGCCGATGATCCCGATGACGGTAAGTTTCTTCCTCAAGCGCACGACCGACCGTAGCAAGTCCATCCGTGATGCTCTGACCTATGGCCTCTCGATCATCGTGATCTATGTGGCGCTCGGACTGCTCGTGACGGCTATCTTCGGGCCCTCTAAGCTCAATGAACTCTCGACCACGTGGTACTTCAACCTCATCTTCTTCTTCATCCTCGTCATCTTCGCTATCTCCTTCTTCGGGGCATTCGAGATCTCGCTCCCTGCGAGCTGGACGAACAAGATGGATCAGAAGGCGGACTCTGCCACGGGAGTACTCAGCATCGTCTTCATGGCATTCACGCTGGCACTGGTGTCTTTCAGCTGTACAGGGCCTATCGTCGGTACGCTACTCGTGCAGGCGGTGTCTATGGGCAGCCTGATGGGACCAGCCGTAGGTATGTTTGGCTTCTCGCTGGCACTGGCTCTGCCTTTTGCGCTCTTTGCTCTCTTCCCTGGTATGCTACAGTCTATGCCTCGCAGTGGTGGCTGGCTTGGCAGGGTGAAGGTCGTGCTGGCATTCCTCGAGCTGGCTCTTGCCCTCAAGTTTCTCTCGGTGGCAGACCAGGCGTATGGCTGGGGTATTCTCGACCGCGAAGTCTTCCTCGTGCTCTGGATCGTGATCTTCGCTCTGCTGGGTATATACCTGCTTGGCAAGCTCAACTTCTCGCACGACACACCTAGCCCTCACACGAGCATATCGGGTCTATTCCTCGGGATGATCTCGCTGGCTTTCGCTCTGTATATGGTGCCTGGTCTATGGGGTGCACCTCTGCGTGCTATCAGTGCTTTCGCACCGCTACCTGCGACGCAGGACTTCAATCTCTACGAGGGTGGGGTTCATGCCAAGTTCGATGACTATGAGCTAGGTATGGAGTATGCTCGCCGTACGAATAAGCCCGTGCTGGTGGATTTCTCTGGTTATGGCTGTGTGAACTGTCGTAAGATGGAGACCAGCGTCTGGATCAATCCAGAGGTGAAGTCCATGCTGGAGAATGACTACGTCCTCATCACGCTGATGGTCGATGATAAGACACCCCTTGCCGAGCCTATCGAGGTAGAGGTGGATGGCAAGACGACCAAGCTACGCACGGTCGGCGACAGATGGAGCTACCTCCAGCATCGCAAGTTCGGTGCTGTGGCACAGCCTTACTATGTGGCGCTCGATCATGCGGGCAAGCCCCTGACCCCCTCACGTGCCTATGACCCAGATGTCAAGCAGTACATCAACTGGCTCCGTCTCGGTCTAGAGCAATACAAGCAGCGCTAATCGCTCCCGCACCATCCCAATGATCACAGCGACCGAGCGTGCCAAGTCCTTCGCCCGCTCATCCGATGAACCAGCGGACTCGGCACCCTCGGTCGCTTCTATTTTATTACAGTCGGGGAGCATTCCCCACACTACGATGCACAGCAAAGAACAAAAACTAGAAGCCTTCTCTCGTCTCCTTGACGTTATGGATAGACTTCGTGCCGAATGTCCCTGGGACAGGGAGCAGACCAATGAGAGCCTTCGTGCCAATACGATCGAGGAGGTACACGAGCTTAGCGAAGCCATTCTCTCGGGCGATAGTGCCGAGATGCGCAAGGAGCTGGGCGATGTCCTTCTGCATATTGTCTTCTATAGCAAGATAGGTGAGGAGACGGGGGCGTTCGATATTGCCGATGTCTGCCACGCCCTCTGCGACAAACTCATTTACCGCCATCCTCATATCTGGGGCAATGTACAGGCGGACGACACGGATACCGTACTAAGCAACTGGGAACAGCTCAAGCAGCGCGAGAAGGGAGGCAACAAGACTGTCCTCTCTGGTGTGCCTGCCTCACTGCCTGCCCTCATCAAGGCGTACCGCATCCAGGACAAGGCGCGTGGCGTTGGCTTCGACTGGGAGGAGCGCACGCACGTCTGGGCGAAAGTGCGCGAAGAGCTTGCGGAGCTAGAGGCAGAGTTTGAATCGGGCAATGCCGAGCGTATGGAGGCAGAGCTAGGAGACTTCCTTTTTAGCATTATCAACGCCTCGCGCCTCTACAAGCTCAATCCCGACAATGCCCTAGAGCTAACCAATCAGAAGTTCATCCGCCGCTTTGGCTATGTAGAGCGTGTGAGTGCTGAGCGTGGTCTTCGCCTCCAGGATATGACGCTTGCCCAGATGGATGAGCTGTGGGATGAAGCCAAAGCCCTCGGGCTGTAGTCTCAGTCTTCCCCTATTGAATTTCCCTAGATACTATAACTGAAATATGAAATCTTATCGCAAGCTCGGGGCATCCCTTGCCCTCGCTATCTGTGCGCTCGGTTCGGTCGTGAGCCTTGAGGCGCAAAACATTCAGCTACACTACGACTTCGGTCGCTATGTTCATCCCACTGCGCAGGAGGGACGCCCCTATATCACGGCGACTGTCGAGCAGAAGAGCCGTGACCGCTGGGGGGACACCTTCTATTTCGTGGATATGAATTTCCTCGAGCAAGGCGCTGTACAGGCGAACTGGAAGTTCCTGCGCAACCTCCGCTTCTGGGACGCACCCTTCTCGTGGCACCTGCGCTACGATGGCGGTCTCCGCTTCGTCAATGCCCATGCTGCCGCACCAGTCAATCGCTATGCGATCTCCTTTGGCGATACCTTCTTCACGGGGGCGACGTACCATTGGCGTTCGGCTGATCGCAAGCTGATGCTCAACTTCACCGCAGCCTACAAGTACATCCGTCACCACGATACTCCGCACAACTGGGAAGGCACTGTGATCTGGAACTATGCTCCTGGTGACGGACTGTTCAACGCTACAGGCTTTGCGACCCTCTGGCAGGAGCGAGACGCTCGTTTCGGCACTTCGCTCAAGTTCATGAGCCAGCCACAATTCTGGCTCAATCTCAATCGACTCCCTGCTTTCGCCGACGACTTCGGTCTCTCTGTCGGTAGCGAGGTGCGCATCTCGCGCAATGTCGATGCGGGTCAGTGGGTCATCGCTCCCACGCTCGCCCTCCGCTGGAGCTTCGGCAAGTAACGCCTCCAGCACGAGGGTCTATGCACAGCGGTATGAGGATCTCGATCCTCATACCGCTGTGCTATTTGTCCCGTAGCTCATGTGGTCTCAGTGGTTGTCGGGGTGGGGGAGGAGGCGAAAGAGTGGGGGTAATCGGGCGGCTCATATGATGGATTCTGATTTAGGGCTTGCAGATTCAAATATTAGTGTTACCTTTGCACTGTCTTAAAGAACAAGAGACGGCGAGATAGCTCAGCTGGTTAGAGCGTCGGATTCATAATCCGAAGGTCGGGGGTTCAAGTCCCCCTCTCGCTACACTTATTTTTTTAGAGTTATGTGGCGAAGGGGCTTTATCACAATGGTGGTAAAGCCCCTTTGCTGTATGCGTGCTGTTCCTGCTCGACTGCTCGGGGTGCATCCTGGGTTCGTCCGTCGGGGCGTGTAGTCGAGCGTGGCGAAGGGAAAAGCGCAATCTGGATTCGGCAGGATGACTTAAGGGAAGAGGGGAGGCGACACTGGCTCGAACCGCAGGATAGCTTTACTCGATCTCTGTCCCAAAGCTTGGGATACATAAACCAAACTTTGGTCTATGTATCCCAAGCCTTGGTCTATGTATTCCAAACTTTGGTCTACAGCTCACTTACCTTGATTCATCGATGTGCTTAGCTTTGTTTGTGGCTCATGAGAGCCTGTTGGGTGCGTCGCTCGAGGAATGAATGTCGGCATCTCGATATGGGGCTTCGAGGGGGTGAAATGGAGCTCGGGGGACGAGAGGGTCAAGAAGGGAATTTCGGGGATGTGCAAAGATAAATCTGCCGAAGGTGTAAGGTCTTATGAGTGTGGGAGGTTGGGGCTTTCCTTCGATGTGCATAACTATGTCGCTAACTTGTGTCTATGTATGTAAGTGGTTGTGTGCGTTATTCTTGTGTGACCTTCCTTCGGTGTGTATATCTGCACGAGCGTAACCGCCTGAAATCAATGACAATACAATTGGAATGAGAAAAACAAACCAAAAAGCGTTTTTTTATTCTCATTGTTTTGCTCAACTTTGTACCACTGAAACATAGCCCCGAAAGCATAAGTCACTAGGTCTGGACGCAAGCGAGCGTACCCATTATAATAGATAGTGCGGGGTCTCTCATACAGGGAGACCTCATAGGACGCCCCACCTCCTAAGTGAACCGATGCGCGACATTGTAAGCCCAAGGTATTTACCTCGGATAAACAGTACAGAGGGTGCGCATGTGAGGCTAGAAATTAGAATAATTACGAACGTATCAATATATCTCTACAGCTGTTATGCCCGAAGCAATAGCGACGACCCCCGAGACGATCCAGCGCGCCCAAGCGCTGTGGAGTAAGTGCTATACCTTCCTCTCGACACGCCTGAGCGAAGTCGATATGAAGCGTTGGATCGATCCCATCGAGGCGATAGCACATACAGATGATACATTCCTGCTGCGCGTGCCTTCGGAGCAGTTTTGCATGGCTCTGGAGGAGCGATTTGGCGGGGAGTTTAGCCTGCTCGTGACGATCTATCTCGGGACGTCTGTGGCACTTCTCTTCGAATATGCGGCAGCTCCCAAGGTGGAGAAGGATGAAGCCGAGGGGGATGCCGTGGCAGGCATGTCGAGCAATCCTCTGCTCAATGCCGAGCATTATCGCAGTACGTTCAATGCTTCGCTCTCGTTCGATACGTTCTATGAGAGCCCTTGCAACCTCTTCGCACGTCGCATTGGCGAATCCATTGCCCTGCATCCTGGGCAGACACCACACAATATATTCTTCGTTCATGGACCTAGTGGCGTCGGCAAGACCCACCTCGTGCAGGCTATCGGGCAGCGTGCGCTAGAGATCCACAAGGATATCCGTGTGTGCTATATCTCGAGCGCGACCTTCCAGGCGCAGTATGTCCACGATGCGCGCTATCGTGAGCGTAGTGCCTTCATCGCATTCTATCAGCAAATGGATATTCTTATCATCGACGATATTCAGGGACTGATCGGGAAGGACAAGACGCAGCAGGCATTTTTCGAGATCTTCAACCATCTGTACCTCCTCGGCAAGCAGATCATTCTCACGAGCGATGTGCCTCCTGTAGAGTTTCGTGGTATCGAAGACCGCATTCTCTCTCGCATTCAGAGTTCGCTCACGATCCCTCTGGAGCGTCCTGACCTAGAGCTTCGTCGTAAGATCCTCCGTAGCCGAATGGCAGACAGTGGCATTCAGCTTGGCGAAGAGGTGGTGGAGCTCATCGCCACGAATATGCAGCGCAATGTGCGTGAGCTGGATGGTGCAGTCAAGACGCTGATCACCTATGCTCAGCTACAGCAGAGTACTGTAGATATGAATCTCGCCCGTACCGTGATGGGGCAGTCCATCTCGCTAGAGCGTCGCGAGATCACGAGCGAAGTGATCTTCGGGACCATCGAGCAAGAGTATCGCGTGGACAAGGCGACGCTACTCTCCGCCACACGTCGCGCTGAGATCGTCCTGCCTCGCCAGCTCGTGATGTACCTGCTCAAGAAGTACACCGATCAGTCGCTGATGGCGATCGCACGCTACCTCAATAGAAAGAACCATACGACCGTCATGCACGGCATCGAAGCCATCGAGAATCGTGTGTCTACGGACGAATCTTTCCGCAACGCGCTCGCTCAGCTCGAGGAGCGTCTCATAGCTGGCTAGCCTATCCGCTAGGCCGAAGCCGAGAGGCGGTGCTTCCCTCACTGGGGACAGCACCGCCTCTCGGCATTTGGGGCAAACTGACTAACTTTGTCCGAGTAATCTCGGTCATGAGTTAGAGGGAGACAGTAGGGGAGCGATGGGAGATTTGTCCGCTCCTCCTCGGTAATATAAATAGCGACTCTTGACCATCCGAATAGATTTAGAGTATATGATACATCCGACAGCCGTCATTGATCCCGGTGCTTTGGTAGATGAGAGCGCCATCGTCTGGCATTTCTGCCACATCCTCGCAGGTGCAGAGGTAGGTGCAGACTGTAGCCTTGGGCAGAATGTAGTCATGATGCCAGGGAGTCGCCTCGAGCGTGGCTGTCGCGTGCAGAATAACGTGTCGCTTTACACAGGCGTAGTCTGTGACGAAGACGTATTCCTCGGACCCAGCTGTGTCTTTACCAATGTCATCAATCCTCGTGCCTTCATCTCGCGCAAGCATGAGTACCGCGAGACCCACCTAGAGCGTGGTGTCAGCGTCGGGGCGAATGCTACGATCGTCTGTGGGGTGCGCCTCGGGGCGTATGCTATGGTCGGGGCGGGTGCCGTCGTGACCCACGATGTGCCGAGCTATGCTCTGGTATATGGCGTGCCTGCACGCATCGAGGGCTGGGTATCACGCTCGGGGCACCGCCTAGAGATAGGTACAGACGGTCAGGCGACATGCCCCGAGACGGGCGAGCGATACGCCCTCGTGCGTGAGGAGGATGGAGCAGAGCGACTTATCGCTCTAGACGAAAAGGCTTAGGTGTGGTAGGATGGATACATACTATACTATAGAGTCGGCGACAGAGGCGCAGATCGTCGAGAGTAGAAGCCGCTTCATCGCCTATGCCGTTCCCGTGGAGAGCGTGAAGGAAGCACTCGCTGAGGTAGCTCGGCTGAGAGAACGCTACTACGATGCCCGTCACGTGTGCTGGGCATATAGAATAGGACCGCTGGGCGAGGAGTCGCGTAGCAATGACGATGGGGAGCCTTCGGGTACGGCAGGCAAACCCATTCTAGGGCAACTCCTGTCCGCTGAGCTAACCAATATCATCGTGCTGGTCGTTCGCTACTTCGGTGGTGTCAAGCTTGGTACTTCGGGACTGATCGAAGCCTATCGACAGGCGACGATCGCTGCTCTCGAGGAGGCGACGCGACGAGAATGTATCCTAGAGCGACAGCTCCGTGTAACCTTCGGGTACGACCTCATGGGTGAAGTTATGCGCTGTGCCAAGGATAGCGGAGCGCGCATTCTAGCGCAGGACTTCCGCGAGACCTGTGCATTGGAAATGAGCATTCGGGCAGATGATGCGCCCGCCCTCTACGAACGTATCGACCGTCTCTATGGCGCAGAGGTCGCCTGGGCGGATGAGTAACGCGCTCTGAGTGATAAGATTTGTCTATATAGGGGGTAAAGAAGTACCTTTGTACCCTAAGGCTCAGCATACGGCGGAGCTGAAGTGCTTATGCTCTGGATAGACTTAATAATATATATCGTACTGATCGGGGCTGTAGTCAAGGGATTGATCTCTGGGGCTATGGCTCGCATTGTGTCTGTGGTGGCGATCTTGCTGGCTTTCTCTGAGGGCTGGCGCATTGCTCCATGGATACGTGAGGACTTGTTGCCTTGGCTGAGCTTAGATCCTGGTGCATGGAGTGGACTCCTCGTGCCGATCGTGGCTTTCGCAGTGGTGTACGTGACCGTCTCGATGCTGGGGCAGATGGCTATTTCGTTCGTGACGCGTGGCGGGCTTGGGTTGATCAATCGCTTGGCGGGTGCAGTCCTGTATTTCGTCTTCGCAATCTATGCGATGGGCTATACCTTCGAGGTGGCTGACTCTGTCCTCCCGATCGGAGCGAACCAGCAAGCATTGCCTCCAGCTCAGCAAGATGTGCGCTATCGTAGTGAGATCTATGGCCCCATCCGAGGGAGTGTGGTCGATCTCGCCGTCATCAGAGACTATATCCGCGATGTCTGGAGAAGTAGATAAAAGGCAAAAGAGTCGAACAAACATAAGGGAGTAGTGTTATATTCCGAGAAGATATAACTGTACGTACAATTACAGATAATGGCAGAAAACGATCAGATACTAGACGAAGTAACGTCTGGTGAATATAAATACGGCTTCACGACGGAGATCGAGACCGAAACCATCGGCAAAGGTCTCACCGAAGAGACCGTCCGTCTCATCTCCGCCAAGAAGGAAGAGCCCGAATGGCTCCTGGAGTATCGACTAGATGCATTCCGCAAGTGGCAGGAGATGCCTATGCCGGACTGGGCACAGCTCCGCATCCCTGAGATAGATTATCAAGATATTATCTACTACGCAGCCCCTGGCAAGAAGAAAGGGCCAGCTAGCCTCGATGAAGTAGATCCAGAGCTTCTGCGCACCTTCGAGAAGCTTGGTATCCCTCTGCACGAGCAGAAGATGCTAAGCGGTATTGCTGTGGATGCGGTGATGGACTCTGTTTCGGTCAAGACGACCTTTAAGGAGAAGCTCGCTGAGAAGGGAATTATCTTCTGTTCATTCAGCGAAGCCGTCAAGGAGTACCCCGACCTCGTGCGTCAGTATCTAGGGACGGTGGTACCTGTCAAGGACAATTTCTTTGCCGCGCTCAACTCGGCTGTGTTCTCCGACGGCTCATTCGTCTATATCCCTAAGGGCGTTCGTTGCCCTATGGAGCTCTCGACCTATTTCCGTATCAATGCGATCAACACGGGACAGTTTGAGCGTACGCTCATCGTGGCAGACGAAGGTTCGTACGTGAGCTACCTCGAGGGTTGTACCGCTCCTCAGCGTGACGAAAACCAGCTACACGCTGCTATCGTCGAGATCATCGCAGAGACGGATGCCGAGGTTAAATATTCGACTGTCCAGAATTGGTTCCCTGGAGACAAGGAAGGCAAGGGCGGTATTTATAACTTCGTAACCAAGCGAGGCATCTGCCGTGGCGACCGTTCCAAAATTAGCTGGACGCAGGTAGAGACCGGCTCTGCCATCACATGGAAGTATCCTAGCTGTGTGCTCAAGGGAGATGACAGCGTAGCGGAGTTTTACTCTGTAGCTGTGACCAATAACTATCAGCAGGCGGACACGGGGACGAAGATGATCCATCTCGGGCGCAATACCCGTAGCCGTATCGTCTCTAAGGGTATCTCGGCAGGTAAGAGCCAGAATAGCTATCGTGGTCTCGTGCAGGTCGGCAAGAACGCCGAGGGCGCACGCAACCACTCGCAGTGCGACAGCCTCCTGCTGGGTAGCACCTGCGGCGCACACACCTTCCCCTACGTGCAGGTAGATAACGATACTGCCATCATCGAGCACGAGGCAACGACGAGCAAGATCAGCGAAGATCAAATCTTCTATTGCCAGCAGCGCGGTATCGGTGTCGAGGAGGCGGTAGGTCTTATCGTCAATGGCTATGCCAAGGAGGTGATGAATAAGCTCCCGATGGAGTTCGCCGTAGAGGCACAGAAGCTCCTAAGCATCTCTCTAGAGGGATCAGTCGGCTAATCCTCTATATCTTTCCCAGCTATGAATAGCACCTATCGCAGACTACTTCTTGCGCTTTCGCTCCTTGTGATCGTCTTCACGGAGTCGCTCGCTCATACTTCGCAGGACTTCTGGTCTCCGCGTCGTACGTTTGCTTTCGAGTCTGTCGTAGCACCTTCGCTCTATGATGACATGGGCAGCAAGGAGTGGGGACTGCGCTACGGCTTCACAGGTGAACTAGCTTTCACCGAGACCCCCTGGGCGCTTCGCTTAGGATACCTCCACGAACGGTTCAGATTCGGTGGTTCGTCCACGAGCCTAGACATGGACACGCTCGAGGGAGGGGTGCGCTATTATTTCGGCAAGCCTACGAGCTTCTTCCAGCCCTATGCTGGTCTTAGTGCAGGATGGATATTCTCGCACGACTATCAGGGCTACACGGATGGGTGTCATCCTAGCTACAACACGACGTTTGACAGGATGAGCAAACCCTGGATGAGCCTCACGCCGACGATCGGTGCGGACTTTTATCTCCTCTCGGGAGTATCTCTCGGGGTCGGATACAGCTACCGCAAACATCTCGGGGCGACCTATTCACTGCACAATCATTATTCGGGTACTGTCCAGAGCTATAGTGCTATGGGCAGTCACGAGATTCAGCTGGGACTAAAGTTCGTCTTTCCTCGCAGAGAGAGTCGCAACGACGGCACTGCGGCATGGTTTATCTTCGACACGATCGTGGATACCATCCTCAACGCTTTCTACTAAAACGAAATTCATAACTACGTACATATTCAGAATATGCTAAAGATAGATAATCTACACGCCTCGATCGGCGACAAGGAAATAATCAAGGGCCTTAGCCTAGAGGTGCGTCCTGGCGAGATCCATGCCATCATGGGTCCCAATGGCGCAGGCAAGAGTACCCTCTCATCCGTCCTCGTCGGGCATCCTGCCTACGAAGTGACGAGCGGATCGGTAGAGCTCGACGGACATGATGTACTCGAGCTCGAACCCGAAGAGCGCGCACACCTCGGGATGTTCCTTAGCTTCCAGTATCCTGTGGAGATCCCTGGCGTAAGCATGGTAAACTTCATGCGTGCCTCTATCAACGAAGTGCGCAAGGCACGTGGTCAGGAGGCGATCTCTGCCTCTGACTTCCTCAAACTGATGAAAGAGAAGCGCGCGCTCGTGGAGCTGGACAACAAGCTGGCGAGCCGTTCGGTCAATGAAGGTTTCTCGGGCGGAGAGAAGAAGCGCAACGAGATCTTCCAGATGGCGATGCTTGAGCCACGTCTTGCTATTCTCGATGAGACAGACAGTGGTCTCGATATCGACGCTCTGCGCATCGTGGCTAACGGAGTCAATGCCCTTCGTCACCCAGAGCGTAGCACGATCATCATCACGCACTATCAGCGTCTGCTCGACTATATCAAGCCCGACTACGTGCATGTCCTGTACAATGGGCGAATCGTGCGTAGTGGAGGACCTGAGCTAGCACTTGTCCTAGAGGAGAAGGGCTACGACTGGATCAAGGACGAGCTAGGCGAGTAGGACATGATGACGACTATTGAACAGAATCTCGTAGCGCTTGCCCGATCACAAGGTGCGCTGACCGACGAGCAGACAGCGGCTCTAGCTCGCTTCGAAGCCCTCGGTCTGCCCGCCTATCGGAGCGAAGCCTACCAGCGTACCGATCTGCCGAGCCTGCTCGATGGAGCATGGACGCACGGCGCGCAGGACTACGACTGCAATATGGATGAGGCACTCACGGATGGAGCTCAGTTCGTTCAGCTAAGCGAATATGCTGGCACACTCCCACACATAGCAAGTGTCGTGGGTGATCCCATCGCTCAGCTGGCGACAGCCTTCGAGGTGATGCCAGGTGTGATACATATTCCCAGTGGGGTCAAGCTCGCCCTTCCCCTAGAGCTACTCACCACCCTCACCGCTAGCGAAGCTACGCTTACGGCAAGTCGTCTTATCATCCACTTGGAGGACGGTGCGGAGGCTGAGATCGTATCGCGTGACCGCAATGCAGGCACTGCCCCTACGATGAGTTTGCAGAGCCTTGAGATTTTCCTCGGTCGTGGAGCCAAGCTTCGTTACACCGATATCGAGGAGAGTGGCGCACTCTCACGTCGTATCAGCACTCTGCACCTGCATCAGGAGGCAGAGAGCGAGGCGTATCTCAATTTCTTCTCGCTCACGGGAGGCACCACGCGAAACAATTATCACTGCGATCTCCAGGGCGAGGGCGCACATCTTTCGCTCGGTGGTCTCGTCATTAGCTCGGGATCGGAGCACGTGGACAACTATTCCTATATTGCCCACAGCGTCCCCCACTGCACGAGCAACGAACTATTCAAGTACGTCCTGCAGGATGAGAGCTATGGCGTCTTCACAGGCAAAATACTCGTGGCAGTCGATGCGCAGAAGACTCTGGCGTATCAGAACAATCGCAACCTCCTACTTAGTCCACGCGCTCGCATGCAGGCTAAGCCCCAGCTGGAGATCTATGCCGATGATGTCAAGTGCTCGCACGGGATGACGACGGGACAGCTCAGCGAGGATGCGCTCTTCTACATGCGTCAGCGCGGTATCGCACTAGACGAAGCCAAGCGAATGCTCTCGATCGCTTTCTCAGAAGATGTCCTTCAGCTCGTAGAGCGTGAGGAGCTACGTGATGCTCTGCGCACCTCTGTAGAGGCACGCTTTGCTCAATAGCCCCGAGGCAAATAGGTATTGCCCGTAAGGGCTAGTCCCCCGAAAGCGAATCACCCCACGAAGTCATGACTTCGTGGGGTGATTCGCTTTTAGCTGTAGGCAGTCTTATCTACTGAGCTCCGTACCTGAAGTCGAAGGCAGACCTCGCTTCGATCTCATCGCGCCCAACGCCAGAGCTATTCGTGAGGTCGAGGTTGTGCGTTGCCTGGAAGGTTTGTGCTCCGCTCTCGCTATCGGTTACCCGAAGGCGAATGACAGCCTTTGCTGCGGTGGGGGTCTCTACAGATGATAGCTTCCCGACGAAGCGCACCGAAGACTTACGTGACACACGTGTTACCTTGATGCTCCAGGGGCTTTCGTTCCCGTCGAGGGTGATGGTCTTGCCACTGGCATCGGTGTAGGTAGCATAGATGTCGAGTGGTCGCACGCCTGCGGGCTGCTCTACCGAATAAACGACATCGACATAGTCAGAGGACTGTTCGTCCTTGCTGCAGGCACTGAGCGCGAGCGCGACCAGTGTTAGGAGAAATACTTTGATCTTCATTTTGTTTTACGTTCTGATTCGTCTGCTAAGGTAGTGCTTTATTTTCATTCCTGCGGTCATACCTGTCTTCTAATTTTAGCCTTCCTCCTTCCTGCCTCCTCCCTGTCTCATTCTGTCGTTGAATTATCCGACAGATCAGACGGGTCGGACCAGTCCGACTAGTCTGACCCGTCCGATTTCTCAAGGCTTCCAGCACCTCCCCAAAAATGATAGAACTTTTCCCCGAAAAACATCGATGTTTTTCGGGAAAAAGTACCATCATTTTAGGCAAAAACATCGATGTTTTTGCCCCAAAAGTTCTATCATTTTCTGGGAGGTGCTCGATCGATCTGAGTGGAATTGTGTAACTGACTAGGAAATAGTAGTTTTGCGTCTCCGAATCTATTCGGTGCTGATGCATGACTCAAGGCTCCATTTCTGGCCATAGATCTGAGCACTGAGTGAATGGAGCCAAGCACAATAGACAAAGGTCGATATGAAATTAGGATATATCCATATCAATAGGGACGAACATCAGCAGGTCGTCGAGATGCTCAAGCTTCTTGAGGAGCCGACTGCTCTGGACGAACTAGGCATCGGGCGTATTCGGGACTACTATTCGGACGTACTCTTCCCTGGTACGTCTACTCTGCAGAAGCGAATTAAATACTTCTCCTTGATGCCACAGATCTACCGACGAGCCGCATCCAAGGAATATAAGCGGGTCGAGGAAGTACGGCGAGAGATCAGACGGCTGGAGATAATCTTGACTAAGAGCTTGCTGGCGCACTCGAGCGTGAAGACAGGTATCACAGGGAGCAATGCTGTCAAGAAAAATGGATCTATCTCGCCCGATGAATATGTCAAGTATGACCCCGCTTATATATACAAGTCGGGGCTTCGGGCTTGGGAGATACTCAAGACTGACGCGGTGGAGCAGGAGATCTTTCGCTACTCTGAGCGCAAGCACCAGATGCCTCGGCGCCTAAAAAGCGATGATGAGCATACGGCTAATGATGCGTATGAGGTGGATGGAGACTTCTTGCAGTTCTGCGAGTTTCCTGCGGGGATCGATTATGATTTTGCTCAGAGCTGTGATTTGTCTCTCACTATCGCTGAGCGGGACTTTATCGTAGGGCGGATCCTATCGGCAGGGCGAACCAAGGATTCGTTTTTTGCTTATCTGATCGAGCATCCAGAGATCGCCCTTGGGGGAGTGGGCTTCCAGGATCTGATAGCAGAGGAGCTACCAGAGGCGTTCTCCACGCTCGTTCGCGATGCTCAGATTATGTCCGACTATATCTATCTGATCCATCTGCGCTATAATGTCGTTCACGCCGAGGGGAGTGATGAGTATATGGAGCGGTCGTTCGAGGAGGGGTGGGCGGACTTCTCTGCTCTAGATTACCCGATGGAGGAGATCTTTGGTCGTATCATCATCCGCGAACGCTCCTCGATCGCCTTCCTACGTCAGTGCCTGGAGTACCTGATGGCAGGAGATCTCGAGGGACTTGATGGCTGGATCATCGAGCGAGAGAAGCGCATTAAGGGTACAAGGCGCAGGCTACAGGTCAAGCCGTACGACCCTGACAAGCCTACACACGATTTTCAGCTGAGCTATCGCTGGGAAATCGTGTCCTCCTTCATCCGCGAACTACAAGTAGAAGCATAGACCTATGGCAACCCCACTAATGAATGACTATACGTATGGACAGATCTTGAGCTCGGAGGAGTACGAGGTCGTCTATGCGCTCGGCACTACCTATAGCCTAGATATGAAGGCACTTCTCTCCGTACCGCTGGCACTCGGGCTGATGGGAGAACTAAGTGAAGACAAACTTCACTCTCCGCATTATCTCCTAGAGGCGATCAATCGATCGTTAGGGCGGTTTGCCCTCTTCTGTAATGCTGGCTGTATCTACGTCCCCGAGACAGCGCTCAAGGTATATGCTCTGATGGAGCAGAGTATCGTCCAGGTCGGATTGTCCCTGGGGAAGCAGGGCTTTGCGAACTTTCACCCCAAGCTCTGGATCATCCGAGAGCGACATCGGGAGACCGAGCAGGAGCGTCTCAAGCTCGTCGTCCTAAGCCGTAACCTAACCTACAGCACCGATATAGATATAGTCTGCGAGATGACGGGAAGGGTTGGTAAAACGATTGCCTCGGCTCGAGTGCTGAAGAAGCACAAGCCTCTGAGGGATCTTCTGGACTGGCTAGGTCATCAGGCAGATGAGCGTGTACGCTCGGAGGTGGAGGATCTGATGGATTGCCTCGATCGGGTCAAGGAGTTTGAGCTAGATGATCTATTCTGTGACTATGATTTCTTCCCGATGGGGATCAATGGATACGATGGGGTCAAGGATTGCCTAGAGGGATCTCTGCGCGAGTATCGGCTTGACCACGCTGTGCTGATATCTCCTTTCGTAGACGAGCAGACGCTTAAGCGCTTTGCGCCGGCTCATCCTGCTCAGCGCCGTACATTGATTACTCGGCATCGGGCGATTACGCCCGGGATCCTGAGGATGTTCGCAGGGGAAGGGGTGTATGCAGTCAAGAGTATCCTTGCGGAGGGCTATGAAGATCGTGCTGGTGTGGATGTCCACGAGAAAGTCTATTTCTTCTCACAGCAGGGCTACAACTTCCTCTACCTCGGCTCTGCCAATGCTACGCGCAATGGCTTTGGGCGCAATGTGGAGTTTCTTCTGAAGCTACAGTTCACCCCTTACAGGATGTCCTATGATAAGTTTCGTGGTCAGCTGATTACAGGGGAGCAGGAGTGTTGGTTCGAGCGAGTGGAGTCGATAGCTCCAGTGGGCGACTCCGAAGATAATGCTGCCGCTCAGGAGCGAGCTCTTCGTCAGGCAATAGCCTCTATCGAGGGCGCGAGTGTGGAGCTCCTGCCCGATGGGCAGTACCATATCCGCGTGCAATGCCGGGCAATAGGTGAGATGGAGGGCATTATGCTCAGGCCTATGCTGGCACGATGCTCAGCGGAGTGCTTCGCTGAGGAGATCCATTTCGCTCCGGTCGCGCTGGACGAGCTATCAGGGCTGTACGTCGTAGAGGTCGGGGAGCTGAGACGTGTCATCATTGTCCCGACAGAGGGGCTCCCGACGGAGGCGCGTGATACGGCTGTGTGCAGGAGCCTTATTGATACGAAGGAGAAATTCATTAGCTACCTCAGCTTCATCTTGGCAGAGGATGCAGAGGCAGTGCTGTCTCATCAGCAGAGTGTGGAGCATCGGGATGTGAAGCCTGGGACGAATGCCTCGGCAGGGGAGGGCTATTTCCCGATCTATGAGGACCTCGTGCGCTTTGCCTATAGCCATCCCGAGCGCGTGAAGGATATTCGGCGTATTAAGAGTATGGTCGATGATGAGGTAATACCCGAGGGGTTTGATGAGCTGTACGCTGCTCTCGAGGAGGCGGTCAAGGCGATGAAGCAGAGATAGTGATGAAAGACGAGACGAAGGACTTCCAGCAGGCGACAGCAGAGCGTGTCGTCGAGCTATTCGATGGGGCGCAGTACCGCGTCCTGGTGGCTGATGAGGTGGGGCTTGGTAAGACATTCGTGGCAAAGCGTGTGATCGAGCTACTGCGCGAGCGCCACAGACAGCGCGGAGAGAAGACCTTTAGGGTCGTATATATCTGCTCCAATGCCACCGTCGCAGAGCAAAACATCAGCAAGCTGGGTATCCAGCAGATGCAACGCTTCGACGAAAGCCGTCTCTCGATGCAGCATCTTCAGATCACCAAGCTAGAGCGAGGGCTGTCGTGGCAGACGAAAGCAGGCGAACTGGCGGAGCTCATCATCCCGCTTACTCCGATGACTTCGTTTCGCACTACGAGTAGCTGGGGCACAGCACCCGAGCGAGCGCTAATGTACGTGATCCTCTCTCAGCTAGAGGAGCTGAGAGGGCTGGAAGAAAAGCTAACCCACTTCCTCAACGAACGCTACAGAGGGCAAGGAGTCAAGTGGTGGGAGGCGCATATCAATACTTATCAAGGCGAAGTCAAGGGCTGTGGAGCCGAATATCTTCGCTGGATTACGAAGGCGGTACGGGGGTATCTGACGGAGCAGGACTTCTCGGATCTGACGAAGTGCTTCGAGGAGAGGAAGGCAGATCCTGCGGTCTTCAACCGCTTTCGTCAGGCTTTTGCGCACGCTAGTATCGAGCGACTGCGTCCAGACCTTGTGATTATGGACGAGTTTCAGCGGTTTAGTGATTTGCTGGCGCAGGATGAGGATGAGCGGTCTATGCTGGCGCGAAACTTCCTCTCTGATCGTGCGAAGACGAGGGTGCTCTTGCTCTCCGCCACTCCCTACAAACCCTACACGACACTTGCCGAGCTGAATGAGTTAGGCTGTGATGAGCACTATTCGGACTTTCGGAAGCTCGTTAGCTTCCTCTCGATACAGGGCAGCTGTGGGGACAAATTTTCCTCCATCTGGGAACGTTTCAGCCGATCGCTAGCACGTGTGGATGCAGACTATACCACAGCACTCGCGCACAAAGAGGAAGCCCAAGAGGCTCTATATAGTCTAATGTGCCGTACCGAACGTCTGGATATGCAGATTATAGATGACACGCGCGCTCGGGAGGTGGAGGTGAGCAAGGCGGATATCCTGTCTTACGTCCAGGGTCAGCGCTTCCTCGATCTACTTCAGGAGCGGAAAGCGGAGCGAACGCTACGGCGTATGCCGATCGAGTACGTCAAGTCGTCGCCATACCTCGTCTCCTTTATGGATAGATATGAGCACAAGCGCTACATCGAGAGGGTTGTCAGCTCAGCACAGAGGACGACGAGGCAGAAGATCCTTGCCGAGCGTGCCTATCTATTGCTCCCTGAGAAGAGCATCCTCTCCTATCGTCCCATCCCGCCGAACAATGCTCGTCTGAGATATCTGCACGACTTAGTTTTCGGAGCGAAGCACCAGCGGGGCGTGCATCTACTGCTCTGGGTACCCGCTTCGCGTCCATATTATCAAGCGGGCGGGATCTTCGAGACCGAGGAGGCGCACCAGTTCTCTAAACTGCTGATTTTCTCTTCGTGGGAGATCGTGCCTCGTATGCTATCTGTGATGATGTCTTACTATGCAGAGCTCTACACCCTGGGCAAGCTGAGGAAGGAAAATACGAAGATCGACTATCTCAGCGACAGTAACGGAAAGCGCTATGGCGAAGGACGCCTGCAGAGAACTGAGCTCCTCGAAGAGCCCTGTGTGGCGCTCGCTCAGATCTATCACCCTGCCGAGACCCTAGGGAGGACTCTAGACGAAGTGCGAGATCTGGTGCGTGAGCGGATCAAGCGACTTGTGGAGCATACTCCAGGGCTCGCTAGCCTACCGCAGACCGAGGGGACGCGTGAGCAGAGTATTCTCTCGGTGATGAAGATCCTGGACAGGGAGAGGCCTTCGGAGGAGATGAAGGAGCTCCCGTCCAATGTACTTGAGATACTGACAGACATTGCTATTGGCTCTCCTGCGGTATGTGCCTATAGGCTTTCGGGAGATAGTGAGGATGCTAGGACAGCAGGTAAGGCTATCGCCTCGATATTTAATAAGGCAGAGAGCGCTGCGATCATAGACCTTATATATAGAGGGAGTGGGAGAAAACCTTATTATGAGCGTGTGCTGGACTACTGCGTCAGGGGTAATCTGCAGGCCGTACTAGATGAATATGCTCATCTGCTAGGGGCTGGATGCCTCGGCTCTGTGCTCAAGGAGGCAATCCTAGACACTGGTACGCTCTCGGTCGATACGGACGTGAGCGTGCTGGAGCGCCTCAATCGATCGAAGAAGAAAGATCCACAGGAGGATAAGGTCAAGCTCTCGATGAGGACGCACTTTGCTGTTCCTTTCGTCGATAAGATGGTTACGGAGCAATCGATCACGCGCTCGATGAATGTGCGCAAGGCTTTCAACTCCCCGTTTCGACCATTTATCCTCTCGAGTACCTCTGTGGGGCAAGAGGGGCTAGACTTTCACTGGTATAGTCGTAAGGTCGTGCACTGGAATCTCCCGTCCAATCCCGTAGACCTCGAGCAGCGTGAGGGGCGAATCAACCGCTACAAATGCCTAGCCATCCGCCGAAACGTAGCGACGCTCTATGGCGAGCGAGCTCAGAGCTGGGACGAGATGTTTGACCTAGCTAGAGAAGCGCACAAAGGCGCTCACTCGGATATGGTGCCGACCTGGTATTTGCCATTCGATGAGCTGACTCCCGAGGATCAAGCACGGCTCACGCGTATAGAACGTATCGTGCCGATGTATCCGATGAGCCGCGATCGTAGTCGCTACGAACGCCTCATTCAGGTACTGTCTCTATACCGAATGACCCTCGGGCACCCTCGTCAGGATGAGCTCACGGAGCTTCTGCAGTCGTCCTCTCTTACGTCCGATCAGCTACAGGCATTGATGATCGACCTTTGCCCATTCAATTGTAAGAGGTCGTAGTAGAAGGTTAATAATCCGATTCAGAGCTTCTTATGTTTTAGTCCAGTGGTGCTGAAAAAATGATGGATGTTTTTGGGGAAAATGATAGAACTTTATTGTATGGCTATTCTTTTGATGTTTAGCCTATTACGTGTTTGGCTGGAAATGCCTGTGTAGGTGAGGCGATGACGGGCTAGAGCGATCCGTCGGGCCAGGGGCAGGGCGCACCTGTAGCACGGAAGTGGGGACGCTGTGCGTCTTGGCGACGTAGTTCGGAGGTGAGCAGGCGAGCTAGGAGCTTCGTTTGCTCGGGATGACGTGCGCTAAGATCGTGCTGTTCGCCTAGGTCGCTGGGTAGATGGTAGAGCTCGTTTCGCCCCGTGTCGTAGCGATGGACGAGTTTCCAGGCACCGAAGCGGATGGCGCTGGCGAAGTTGATGCCCAGACCATTGAGTCCCCAGTTGTGCGGGTAGTGCCAGACGAGCGGTCGCGCAGGTTCATTGTCCTCGGGATGAGTGAGGAGCGGGATGAAACTCTTGCCATCGAGATGCTGGACAGTCGTAGGGTGGTCGATCCCTGCAAGGTCGAGAATAGAGGGATAGATGTCCTCGATCTGAATAGGGGTGCTTCGGCTCGTGCCAGCCTGTGGGTCGCGTGGGTCGAAGTAAAGCATTGGGATGCGAATCCCGCCCTCATACATAGACCCCTTACCACTGCGCAGGGGAGCATTGTATGTATGGATGGGGCCAGTACGCCAGTGGTCAGAGCCTGCTAGACCCCCATTGTCGCTGAGGAAAAGAATGACCGTATTGTCCGCCTGACCGCTCTCCTCGAGGTAATCCATAATGTCTCCTAGGCTCTTGTCCATACCTTCGACGAGGGCAGCATAGGCGGCTTCCTTGGGATCGAGCCCACGATCGATGTACTTCTGGTAAAATCGTTCGTCTCGATCAATGGGGATATGCACGGCATAGTGCGACATATAGAGGAAGAAGGGCTGGTCGGGTGCCGAGGCCTGGTGCGTGCGTAGGCTACGTAGTGCCTCTAGGGTGAGGGCTTCGGTCACGAAAGTATTCGTATCCCAATAGGCTTCGAGCCCAGGGACTGCAAAGGGAGACGTGGGACGTCCCTGGGCATCG
Organism: Porphyromonas sp.; assembly: GCA_041854825.1. Taxonomy (GTDB): domain Bacteria; phylum Bacteroidota; class Bacteroidia; order Bacteroidales; family Porphyromonadaceae; genus Porphyromonas. The sequence goes on from JBHACZ010000102.1 coordinate 31,309, forward strand.
TGCCCATAGCGGCGCTCTCCGTGATAGTTGGCGAGACCTCCGCCCGCGTGTCCAGCTATATTGATGTCGAATCCCAGGATCAGAGGGTCAGCGGCAGGCGTATGCTCAGCACCGAAATGCGCTTTGCCACAGTGGATGGTATGATAACCTGCCTGACGCAGTAGCTCGGGAAGCATCGTGGCGTAGAAACTTCGCTCGATCGTGTCGGTCGGGCTAATGCCATTGACGTTCCATTCGGGAGGTGTGAGCAGAGCATCCTCGGCATCGGTCATTACGCCACGGCGGAGGGTCCAGTTCGTTACGCGGTGGCGTGTGGCATGCGCTCCTGTAAGGAGGCTGCAGCGACTGGGCGAACTAACGCTATGTGCATAGGCATCGGTGAACCGAATCCCTTGATGTGCTAGACGCTCCATCGAGGGGGTATGGAAGAGGCGATTGTAATAGGTCGTGTCTTGGGTCAGGGGTACGGAAGTATCCTGCCAACCCATATCATCGACTAGGAAAACGATGATGTTGGGTCGCTGACCTGCATCCTGTGCCGTGAGCGTCCCGACGCTAGCCGTGAGCATTCCCAGCCCGTAGCATAGCCGCTGATTGATATTCTTATTCGCCATGATGTCAATGGTTTGCCACTTTTGTCTCGTCTCTAAATGGAGAAAGCTCTGCCAGTGATGGACAGAGCTTCCGTGTTGCCCCCGATGGCGAGGGCGCCTAAATGTTTTCACAACGGAAAAATCCTTATTGTGAGTAGCTTTCGCGAGCAAAGATAGAATTAAGTTTTGGACTGTCCAAATAATTCGCTAGATTTACGGGTATGAATGCTTCCAATCTAGTGATTTAATATGAAGAAAATCTTAGGCTTAGATCTCGGTACTGCTAGCATTGGCTGGGCATACGTCCACGAGGCAGAGCACGAGCAGGAGACTTCCGAGATAATCGCCCTCGGTGTGCGTGTCAATCCGCTGACTACTGATGAGCAGAAAGAATTTGAGAGCGGAAAATCAATTACGACCAACGCTAGTCGTCGCCTCAAGCGCGGAATGCGTCGTAATCTTCAACGATATAAGCTGCGTCGCGATGCGCTACTGCGCATTCTGCGTGAGCATGGTATAATCAACGAAGATACCATCCTAACTGAGCATGGGAAAGATACGACCTTCGAGACGCTCCGCCTAAGGGCAGAGGCGGCAACTGGCAGAGTAGAACTTGAGCATTTGGCCCGCATTCTGATCTCAATCAACCGCAAGCGTGGCTACCGCAGCAGTCGTAAAGTCAATAATGGCGATGAAGGTAAGCTGATCGATGGGATGGGCATTGCCAAAGAACTGTATGACAAGAAGCTTACTCCTGGTCAATGGGCGTACAGTACCCTAGAGGTCGGTAAGGCTAAACGCATCCCAGATTTCTATCGTTCCGATCTAGAGGCAGAGCTAGAGCAGATATGGCACGTGCAGTCTGCCCATTATCCCGAGGTGCTGACTGATGAACTGAGATTGGCTATTGCTGGTCAGGGGATGAGAAACACTATTGCGATCATTCGTAAGATTAGTCAGCGAGAGCCAGCCAGCAATAAAGGAAAGAGAGCCGAGACCCAGTATAGGATTTATCGCTGGCGTAGCACTGCTGCTAGTGAGCAACTCCCTATAGAGGAAGTGCTGGCTGTGATCGTCGAGGTTAATAAGGAGATCAATGGCTCGAGTGGCTATCTCGGGGCAATCTCAGATCGTAGCAAGCGCCTTTACTTTGAGCGAAAGACTGTCGGGCAGTATATGTATGAGCAGGTGCAAGCCAATAGACACAGCTCTCTGCGCAATCAGGTGTTCTACCGCCAGGATTATTTGGACGAATTTGAACGTATTTGGGAGGAGCAGCGTAAGCACCATCCAGTACTTACCCCCGAGCTAAAAGCGGAGATTCGTGATGTGGTGATATTCTTCCAGCGAAAGCTCAAGTCTCAGAAGGGGCTTATTCGCTTCTGTGAGCTGGAGAGCCAGGAGCGCGAGATCAAGAAGCAGATTGTCAGAAATGGGGAGACGATAGAGTCTGTGCAGACGAAGATGACGGGTCTTCGTGTCGCTCCGAGGTCGTCGCCCCTCTTCCAGGAGTTCAAGATCTGGCAGATGCTATCCAATGTGGTCATTCGTCCTCGCGGTAGTCGTAAACGCAAGGTGCAGGCAGAGACTTTACCTGGGCTTTTCGATGAGCGGGCGGAGGTCTCAGCACTTTCTCTAGAGGAGAAGCAGACGCTTTTCGCAGAGCTTAACGTCAAGGGGAGCCTGAGCGCAGCTCAAGCGATGGCACTACTCGATCTCGATCCCAAGGAACGGGAGATGAACTATACCAAGCTCGAGGGGAATGCGACGAACCAAGCGCTCTACAGCGCCTATCTCACGATCCTAGCGAATGAAGGCTATGATGCCCGAGATGAGTTTAAGGTCAAGGGAAGTCAGGATCAAATCTCGATAGATGCTATTGAAGCTCCTGTGGCGAAGATCATCGAGATGATACGTCGATGCTTCGAGACATTGGGGATTAATACGGGAATTCTGGCATTCGATGCCGAGCTACAGGGTAAAGCCTTCTCTCAGCAACCAGCCTATAGCCTATGGCACCTGCTATATTCGTATGAGGAAGATGGCTCAGCTACAGGCAATGATAGGCTATACCGTCTATTGGAGGAGCGATATGGATTCTCAAGGGAGCAGGCTGCAGTGCTGGCGAGCGTCCCCCTACTAGGAGATTATGGTAATCTCTCGGCTAAAGCCATCCGCAAGCTATTCCCCTATATCAAGGAAAATAACTACAGCACAGCCTGCGAACTAGCAGGATATCGTCATTCGAAGGAGTCCTTGACCAAGGAGGAAATAGAGGCACGCCCACTTCTAGATAAACTTCCAATTCTTCCCAAGAATAGTCTGCGTCAGCCTGTCGTAGAGAAAATCCTCAATCAGATGGTCAATGTCATTAACGCCCTGATTGATAAGCATAGCATTCGCGATGCCGAGGGCAAGATCGTCGAGCCCTTCCATTTCGATGAGATACGTATCGAGCTGGCACGTGAGCTCAAGAAGAATGCAGAGGAACGTGCGAAGATGACCAAGGATGTCGCTGATGGCAAGAAACGAACGGAGGAGATCACAAAGAGACTTCGCGAAGAGTTTGGGATCAAGCATCCCTCGCGCAACGACATCATACGCTATCGCCTCTATCAGGAGCTAGAGCAGAATGGGTATCGTGATATCTATCACGGGAAGTATATTAGTCGCGAGGAGCTATTTAGTCACAATATAGATATAGAGCATATTATCCCTCAGGCGAGACTATTCGATGACAGCTTCTCAAACAAGACGCTCTCCTTCTGCACAGACAATCGCAAGAAAGGTGAGCGCACTGCCTACGACTATATAGAGGCAGATTACAACTCTGAGCTGGAAGACTATGTAGCACGTGTAGAAGAGCTTCATCAGAAGGGAGCGATCTCTAAAGCGAAGTATCTCAAGCTTCTCAAGCGAGAGAGTGAGATAGGCGATGGCTTCATCGAGCGTGATCTGCGTGAGACTCAGTATATAGCCAGGAAGGCGAAGGCGATGCTTCATCAGATCTCTCGTAGGGTTGTCTCTACGACGGGCTCTGTCACGGATCGACTACGTGAGGACTGGGGGCTGATGAACCTGATGAAGGATATCAATATCGAGAAATATCGAGCATTGGGGCTCACAGAGAAAGAGGAACGTCGCACCGGGACTGTAGAGGTTATTAAGGACTGGACGAAGCGTAATGATCATCGGCATCACGCGATGGATGCTCTGACGATTGCTTTCACTAAGCCTAGCCATATCCAGTATCTCAATAATCTGAATGCTCGTAAGGATGAGAGACATCCACATAGTGCTAGTATTCTCGGGATTCAGAATAAGGAAACAGAGGTCAATCGTTCGGACAAGAGCGGTAGAGAGAAGCGAGTATTCAAGCTCCCGATGCCTAATTTCAGAGATGAGGCGCGCAAGCACCTAGAGAGTATCCTGGTCTCACACAAGGCGAAAAACAAGGTTACGACTCGCAATCGAAATAAGATCAAAGGCTCGAATGCTGAGCCACGGGTGGAGCTTACACCTCGTGGGCAACTACATAACGAGACGGTTTACAGCCGTCGCAAGGTGCTGATGTCTAAGGCTACCAAGCTAGAGAGAGGCTTTACCCTAGAGCAAGTAGCTCTGATCGCTAATCCGAAGATTCGTCAGGCAGTATGTGAGCACATCGCTCGCTATCCATCGATAGAGGTGGCGCTGGACTCTACGACACTCAAGGCTTCTCCCATAATCTATAAAGATGAGCCTCTGACCGAGGTGCTATGCTTTGAGGAGCGTCTCTCCATTCATAAACTAATCTCGGAGAAGATAAATCTTAAGGCAGTAGTGGATCAAGGCGTCCGCCGAATATTAGAGGCACGCCTCGCAGCCTATGGAAATGCCAAGAGTGCATTCTCAGATCTAGATGTCAATCCGATTTGGCTCAACGAAAGTCAGGGTATTAGCATCAAGCGTGTAACGCTGGACGTGGACAAAGAAGGAGAGGCTCTGCATAGCAAGCGAGATCACCGAGGACAAGTGATCCTAGATGCTGAAGGGAAGCCTATCCCTACGGATTTTGTTCAGACGCAGGATAATCATCACGTCGCGATCTATCGTGATGGGAAGGGTAAACTCCAAGAGTATGTGATGTCATTCTTAGAAGCTGTCGCTCGAGCTGTAGCAGGCCTGCCGATCATCAATCGGAATCTGAATGCAGATCTCGGGTGGAGCTTTGTCTTCTCAATGAAGCAAAATGAGATATTTGTCTTCCCAAATGAGAAAACTGGCTTTGACCCTCAAGAAGTCGACCTTCTCGACCCAAGGAACAAGGGAATGATTAGCCCCAACCTCTTCCGTGTGCAAAATCTTTCCTCTGAGGACTATAACTTTCGCCATCATCTCGAGTCTTCAGTGCTCTTCGATGTCAAGGGAGTAACGTTCAGACGTCTCCAAAGCACAAAGCATCTCGAGGGTGTGGTTAAGGTTCGCCTTGATCATCTCGGCAATATCGTCCAAGTAGGGGAGTACTAATCTATAAATTCGTATCGCGATGCTCTACCGCTCCATCTACATAGGTAATCCCGCTTACCTTAGGCTTAGGCAGGGACAGATGAAGATCCTTTGCCCAGAGACGCAGATGGAGCGGGGAAGCATTCCGATAGAGGATCTCGGTCTTCTGATGCTCGATCATCCTCAGATCACGATTTCGCACCAGCTTGTTCAGAGGCTGATGGCTGCAGGTGTAGTACTCGTGAGCTGTGATGACCGACATCTCCCTCAGGGGATGATGCTCCCACTCTATGGGCATTCGGAGTATTCGCAGCGTATCCGAGCCCAATTAGAGGTAAGTGAGCCTCTGAGGAAACAGCTGTGGAAGCAAACTGTAGAGAAGAAGATTGAGAATCAAGCCTTCATCTTGGAGGAACGGCAGCTCCCATCTGATCCGATGTACGAATATCGGGGCGGTGTTCGCTCGGGTGACTCTACGAATATGGAGGGGATAGCGGCTCAGTACTATTGGCGGCAGCTCTTCGGCTTAGACTTTTGTCGTGATCGGGATGGTGGAGAGGCGAATCCATTGCTCAATTTTGGTTATTCGGTCCTGCGCAGTATCGTAGCGCGTGCAATAGTAGATACGGGACTGCTCCCTGTGCTCGGGATCTTTCATCGTAGCAAGTACAATCCCTATTGCCTGGCAGACGACATGATGGAGACATATCGCCCAGTTGTCGACCGTGCGGTACTGGGATGGCTCCGAGAACATCCCGATGACGACAGCCTGACGCGTGAAACTAAATCTCATTTGCTGAATATCGCATCGGCTGATGTGCGCATAGAGGGGCAGGTTCGCCCTCTACTGGTCGCAGTCAAAACGACCGTGATCTCTCTGTATCGATGCTATGTGGGAGAAAAACGTCTCTTGTCATTGCCCTCGCTCGTATGAATTTCGATCGCATTAATGCCTATCGCTCTATGTGGGTAATGGTACTCTATGACTTGCCGACCGATACGAAAGCTATGCAGCGTGATGCTGCTCGATTCCGTAAGATGCTAGAGCAGGATGGTTTCTCGCTGTTTCAGTTTTCGATTTATATCCGGCATTGCCCGAGTCGTGAGAATGCAGAGGTACACATTCGCCGAGTCAAAGCCTGTTTGCCAAAGTATGGCAAGGTGGCTATCATGCATATCACCGACAAACAGTTCGGGGATATTCAGCTTTTCTATGCTCGGAGACAGGAGCCACCACCTCCACTTTACGTTCAGCTAGAGCTTTTCTAGCCATCTCCATTGTTTCTTCTTGATACTTCTTCTAGCCCCCTAGAGACGAGAATTAGAGAGGATATGCTCAATGCATCCCCTCAGTCAAGGCAAACGCATGCAGACATCGCATGGGCAGTCCTTCCCTCCTATCGCACGAGGGAAAGACTGCCCAAAACTTTTCCGAAAACCTCCCTCGGATTTCCCGAGAGCTACCTAGTCTTTTCTTCGAATTATCCATCTATAGATATAAGTATAGTACTTTACTCATATAAGTATAGTGCTATATTTATACGAATATAGTACTGTATTTATAGGAGTAAAGTACTATATTCATAATCTGTGGTAGATGTCTTAGGGGAAAACTCCCTGTGTTCTAGGAAATTCGCTGGAAGATCTAGAAAAGGATCGTGGATGCTTTTAGTCGCAGAGGAGTAAGGACGAGGGGATCTCCCATGCCGAATGGCTGTATGTGTTTGCGCTGTCTCCTAAGCTAGGATTACTAGAATCTCAATTCTTTTACTGCCTTCCTGTCATTCTCTCTGCTTTTCTGTTTCTAAAAGATAAGGGGAACATTCTGATTTACAGAATATTCCCCTCATCTGAGGCTGTGAATGATCACAAAGCTATGGATTTTGAAAGCTACTCACAACGGGCAAAGGGATTACTGATTTAGGCAATTGGCTGTGAATGATCACAAAGCTATGGATTTTGAAAGCTACTCACAACTGTTCAATGATATGATAGGCAAGGCTTCTCGCTGTGAATGATCACAAAGCTATGGATTTTGAAAGCTACTCACAACAGACAGCAAAAGACGAGCCTCTTACCCCCGGCTGTGAATGATCACAAAGCTATGGATTTTGAAAGCTACTCACAACAGA